>JAYTIB010000660.1:0-3714 GCA_043732205.1 Schlesneria sp.
CGTGGTTCGCGTCCGAGGTCACGGACAGAGCAATCGCATAAGCCGTGTCGAGAAACAGTTCATTCATCGCCGAGCTTCGCTTCACCGTAAAGATAATCATCAACGTGCGACGACCAATCCGCAGGCCCTGCCAGCTTCAACGAGCGTGCCACGCGAAGGAACGACTTGGGTTTTTCCGCAGCCGGCGATTTGATGGTGACGATCAACTGAACGTGGGTGTCGGGCTTTAGCGCAACGGCTTCCGTTGGGCGAAAGACTTCTCCATCGAATGTGGCTTCCAGCGTTTGACTCATGGCTTCAGCTCCTCATGGCAGGATTACGAATCACAGGATAACCGAAGGCGGAATCGTCGCCCACAGGCAATGTCGATACCGCCTACTTCTTCAAAAACAAATCACTCTTGATGACGAACCGGAGCAGTTCCCGCATGCGGTAGTCGTTGGCTCTCAGTGGGACGCTCTGTTCTTGGAGGAACACGAGTTCGTTGTAGGTCAGGCTGCGGCCGACAGCGTAACAGGCGGCGTGCTTCAGGAAGCTGAAGGCCAACTGGTCGATGCGGTCGTGGGCCAGGTAAGCCTTCAGGCCATTCAAATCCTTGATCTCGGCTTTGTCCGGAAGAGTCGAACGGGCATCGACGTTGGGGTCTTTCTTGAAAAGGCCGCCGGCGTCGAATGTCTCAAACGGAATCCCCCACGGGTCGATTCCGGAGTGACATTTCGCGCAGCCTTTCTGGTTGCGGTGACGCTCCAGTTTCTCGCGGAGAGTCAGCTTCGCGCCGTCGTCTTCCTTGAGCTGCGGCACGTTCGGCGGCGGATCGTCGGGCGGTTCGGCGATGATTTTTCTGGCCAGCCAGGCTCCGCGCTTGATCGGGTTGGATTCTCGGCCATCGGACAGCCCTGCCAGAATGCCGGCCTGAGTCAGCACGCCGCCGAGGTTCTCGTTCTCGTGCTTGATCGGAACAAACCTGAATCCGCTTTCCGTTCGATCGGCTAGGTTGTAGTAGCTCGCAGTGACTTCGTTCGCCACAAGGAAGTCCGATTGAATCAGGTTGCGCAATGGCAAATTCTGTTCAATCAGGTAACGCAGAAATTGGACTGGTTCTTGTCGCAACTGCGTCTTCGTGTCGCGGGTGAGTTTTGGATAGCGCTGAGCATCGACCGCCACGACATCGAACTTGTCGAGACTCAACCACTGCGACGCGAACTCGTGGATGAACTGCCCGAACCGCGGGTCGCGAATCATCCGCTCAATCTCCGCATCCAGCGACGGATGCAAGGCGTTCTTCGCGGCCAGATCGAGCAAGCGTTGGTCCGGCGGTGCGTTCCACAGGAAGTACGACAGCTTCGAGGCTAACTCGTAGGGATCGAGATCCTCCGCGGCCGGGCTGCTGCTGTTCTCGATCAGGAACAGGAACTGGGGCGACGTCAGCACGACGAGCAGCGCGTCTTTGATGCTCTGACGAAAGTTAGCACGACGCGCCAGCGAGTGGTCAGCGTTGTCGGACTCTCGATCACTCGCTGGCGCGTCGTGCTTGTCAGCGAACGACTTCTTCCAGACACTGAAGAGCGTTTCCAGTTCGGCGGCTGTGACAGGTCGGCGAAAGGCTCGCGTGGCGAACGAGCGGAGCACGTCCTGCGCGTAGTGGGGCACGTTTTCAACGTGCCTCTTTTCATTGTCTTTGAGCACGTTGGAAACGTGCTCCACGGGCTTGTGCGGTGACTCGATGAAGATATTGCGATGAGTGGCCGGCGGCCACGAGTCATGAAACGGCCCTTCGAACTCGACCGACCGCACGAGCAGCCGGGGCATGTCGCGGCCGTCGGTGTATTCGCTGCGAACTCCGATTTCCCGAATGCCGGCCAGATAATTGACGTTGTCCTTCTCGACATCGGGAGTCGGGAAATCGTTGATCGCCCCCTCGAACACGAAGTCTTGAAGTTCACCCTTCGAGACCGGTCGAGGCCCGCCGACTGGCGTCAGCGTGCTGCCGCAGTCGCGGCGCAGACCGAGATAGACACCCAGCGACGGCGCGCGTTGTTCGAACGTCTTGAACCGCCGAGCGGGTTCGCTGTCGTCGTTCAACCGGCTGAAGTCGAGGCGACGCAGCCGGGTGTTGTCTCCGTACTTCGCCTTCAGCTTCAGTTCACCCGCCGCCAACCGCACGATCAGGAACGCCGTCTGTTGATCGGGAGTGTTTTCGTTCTTGTCCAGCGCCGGCTTCGGATTCGGCTCCATCAACTTTCCCGCAAATCGCCGCTCGCCCAATTCCAGCGAGAACAGCCCCTGCGATTTTCCCGCCGAGCAAGTCACGT
Source organism: Schlesneria sp. (assembly GCA_043732205.1). Taxonomy (GTDB): domain Bacteria; phylum Planctomycetota; class Planctomycetia; order Planctomycetales; family Planctomycetaceae; genus Schlesneria. Next base: position 2,313 of record JAYTIB010000660.1, read on the forward strand.
CGACTTGATAGATCCCGTCCTGCTTGATCGAGACGCTCGCTGCGGGCGATGCGGACAAGTCGGCGGCGATCGATGAGCCGTAGCCACGCTCGCCAGAGCGTGGGTCTTCCCGAGTTTCGCCCACGCTCTTGGCGAGCGTGGCTACGGGGGAGCCTGCCTCCAGCAGCAGCCCGTCGTCGTATCGAGCGGCCTTCACCGTGACGCGAAAGTTGCCGTGCTCCGGCAACTCGCGCAACGAGATTTTGAAGTTCGCCATCGGCCCGTACGTGTTCGACTGCCCGAAGATCTCGGGACTGGGGATCGCCGGTCGCAGCAGCAAACCGCCCGGGATGACTTGATGAGCTTCGCCCTTCGGATAGCCCGGCGTCCCGCGCACGCAGGCGAAGACCGAGTGATAGATGCTGTCGAATTTCTTCCAGGCGCGGATCGTGTCGTTGCCGACATACCCTTCGATGAACTCGTGCTTGGTGCGCATTGCGAACGGCTGATAGTCGAACGGCTTCGTCGGCTTCAGTTCGGTCACCACGAAGTCCGCGTTGTTCAGCAGAGCATTGTTGGCCCCCAAAATCAGCTTGTCGGGGCACGGCTGCGGATTGATTGAGGCTCCGAAATCCATGCGAAAGTTCTGGATCACTGGTTTCGCATTCTCGTCGACGATGCACAGGTCGAGAGCTTTTTCGGCGATGTCGAAGTAGGTCTCCACCTGCAACGGTGATAGCAGCAAAGTCTGCCCGTTGTTGGAAAATCCGTCTTTGGAGATGCCATCGGGAGGCAACGCATCCGTGAGATCTTCCTGCAACCCCAACAGATCCCGCAGCGTGTTCCGATACTGCGCCACCGTGAGTCGCCGCACCGATCCGTTCTTTGGCACGGGGCGGGACCGGGCCGCATTCATCGCGCGCGTGATCCATTCGGTGAGCGACTTGCTCTGATCGGTGGAAAATTGCGGTTCGTCAGCGGGCGGCATCTCGCCATCCGCCACTTGCTTCAGGATGCCCTTCCAGAGCGGGACGTCCCGGTCGTCCAGCGCGGCGGTCAGATGGTCGACGCGAATGCCCGATTCCATGTTGTCCGCGTTGTGGCAACGGACGCAGTACTTCTGGAGCAGCGGCACAACGCTCCGTTTGAAGGCGGCTTCTTCAGCAACGGCATTGGCATTGCTCGGCGGCGCGGGAACTTCTTGGGCGCTGGCGGTCCAAGTCAGAACGATGACGGCCAGCGGCAGCATTCCGAGCGGACGTTGGAACTTCGCGAATGACAGCGGGCTGTTGTGATTCATGATTCCAACACGCTCTTGGACGACACTGTGCTTGCGATTCACTCGGCCGGCGGCTTGCGGGACAGGCGGAGCGATTCAGCGTCGAACCAGACCTGTCCGCGGGTGGTCCGCAACTCGGCGACC
>JAYTIB010000661.1:0-3710 GCA_043732205.1 Schlesneria sp.
GGTTCGGGGGCTTCCCCTTCGGCGCGACCGGCGCGGACCCAGCGGACGAGCGTGTCGCGCTCCCCCTTCGACAGCGACGGGTCGTTTTGAAACTTGCCGTGTTTGGGACTGGCATACCACGGCGGCATCCGCTGATCGACGACGACTTCGGCCATCATCTCCGCGTGCGCGGCGGCCTCGGAAAACGATTGCAGGGAAAACGGTGCGGCCAAACCCTCGGCGTGACACGACACGCAGCGCCGTTGCAGGATGGGTGCGACATCCCGATGAAACGTGGGGACGGGCAGGTTCGCCGACGCCAGCGGTGGAGATTCGATCACGCAGCCGTCGACGGGGGTTTCTGTCACGGACACACTGCGTCCCTCAAGCGTTTCACGAATCGCCTCCTCCAGGTCTCGTCGCGTCGGTTCCGACCGGGCGCCTCCGAGTCGCAACTGATCGTCGATCCGGCCCCGATAGATCAGCTTCTTGTCGGCATCGAGCACCGCGACGCCGGGAGTGCGGGTCACGCCCAGCGCTTTCGCACAGGACAGATCAGCATCTTTGACGAAGGGGAACGCCGCGTCCAAGTCGATTGCCTGAGCCGCCATGTCGCGGATGGTGTCGTCCGCTCCGACATTGACCGCCACGATCTGCACGTCTTGCGGACCGTAACGAGCGTCCAGTTCAATCAGCTTGGGGATCGAACGGCGGACCAGGGGACACGAGGTCGTGGTGAAGACGAAGACGTACGCCCGCTTCTTCCCCAGATCGGCCAGTGATCGCGGTAGCGCGCGGATGTCCTTGAACCGCAGATCGCGGATCGTGTCGCCGATCGCCGGAGTCGCCGCGAAAGCCTGGCCGAACGAACACAGACCGGCGACTCCGAGCAGCAGCAGTACCCAACGCACGATCGAATTCATTGGAGTCGCCTGAAGAAGACTGTCATCTCTGTCGCGATACGGGGGGAACGATACCGCCGCCAAGACCGAACACCAAACGGTCGTTCCCCCGAAGTATTCAGCAGATGGGGACGGTCGTCACGGGCGGGGCGGTTGTCTCCCTGTCGCCGCAAGCTACACTGTGGGCCACGCGGTGGACGGTGGTGTCCGCGCGGATGTCAGTTTCTCAACTCAGGCAGTCCGCCGGAAATCCGTCCTACGGGTCGTTTATTTCCTGCCGACTGCTTCAGTTCCCATACAAGGTGCCCCTGCACGCAATGGACTCCAACGCCGTCTTCGCCATTTTGTTGTTGATTGCCGGAATTGGAATCTTGACGGCCGAGGTCTTCATTCCGTCGGGCGGCCTGCTGGGAGTCATCACCTTTCTGACTCTGGTGGTGTCGATCGTCTTCGCCTACCGCGCCTGGGGAACCTCGCATCCGAACATCTTCTGGGCCTTTTGCGCCGCGCTGCTGGTGCTGGTTCCCTCGACCCTGTGTGCGGCGTTCTATGTGCTTCCCATGACGCCGATGGGCAAACGTATCCTGCTGGAGGCGCCCACGTCCGAAGAGGTGACTCCGTTCGCGAAGGAAACCCGGCATCTGGAGGAACTGGTGGGACAGTTCGGGCGGACGGCTTCCCCACTGACACCGGGGGGCCTGATCACAATCAAGGGCGAGCGATTGCATGCGGTGACGGAAGGGTTGATCGTGGAGTCGGGTCAGTCGGTCGAAGTGCTGGAAGTGCGCGGCTCGCGATTGCTGGTCCGGCCGGCCGAAGCGCGGCCCGGCCTGTCGGCGGACAAAGCGGCACCATCGTCGCGGCTTGACTTTGAATTGCCGCAGAGTTAGTGAAGTCGATCACATCGTTCTCCGTTTGAAGCGGGCCGGGACTGTCCGGCCAATTCCTCGAAAGCAGATGAGTTCACCATGCTGAAACCACTGGTCCTCGCCCAGATGAATACGGGGACGATCTTCGGAATCGCCGCCGTGCTCTTCGTCGTCGCCCTGATCTTCGTCGCGATCTTTGCGCGATACATCAGCCTCTGGATTCAGTGCCTGATGACCAATGCCGACATTTCGTTTCTGCAACTGGTCCTGATGTCGATTCGAAAGGTCAATCCGTCGATCATCGTGCGGGCCAAGATCACCGCGGTTCAGGCGGGACTGACGGAGGTCTATCCGATTTCGACGCGCGATCTGGAATCGCACCTGCTGGCGGGGGGCAATGTTCCCAACGTCATCCGCGCACTGGTCGCCGCGCACCGGGCGAACATCGATCTCGACTGGCAGACCGCTCAGGCGATCGACCTGGCTGGCCGCGATATTCTCGAAGCGGTCCGCACCAGCGTCTATCCCAAGGTGATTGACGTTCCTGATCCGCGCAAGGGAGCCGGTACGTTGGACGCCGTCGCCGCCGATGGCATCCTGCTACGGGCGCGGGCTCGCGTCACCGTGCGCACCAACATCCATCAGTTGATCGGTGGGGCCACCGAGGACACGATCATCGCGCGTGTCGGTCAGGGGATCGTGCAGGCGATCGGCAAGACACGGTCGTACAAGCTGGTGCTGGAGAACCCCGAGATGATCTCGCAGACCGTGCTCGACCAGGGCTTGGAAGCCCAGACAGCCTTCGAAATCGTTTCGATCGACATCGCGGACATCGACGTCGGTGAGAACATCGGCGCCCGGCTGTCGGCCGATCAGGCGGAGGCCGACATGCGCGTCGCCCAGGCCAAGGCCGAACAACGGCGTGCCGACTTCACGGCCCGCGAACAGGAAATGGTCGCCCAAGTCCAAAAGAACCGGGCCGAAGTGGTGCTCGCCGAAGCGCAGGTTCCGATGGCCATCGCCGAAGCGTTCCGCACTCAGGTGCTGGGACTGGTCGATTACTATGAACTGAAGAATGTCCAGGCGGACACTCAAATGCGGGCGGCGATTGCCGGAACCGGAGTGTCGGGGAAATGACGGTCTTCAACCGGCCGCTGTCGACCATTGGCAACTGACGTTCCCCCCATGAGGAACAACCATCATGCATCCATCGTTCATCGTAGTTCTGGCCGCCGAGGGCGGGGTCGTTTTCGTGATCGTGCTGATCATCTCGGTGATCAGTTGGATCGTGAATCTGGTGCAAGGCAACAAGCCGAACGGCAAGCCCGGCAACCGGCCCCGACCCGCCAACCAAGGACAATCCGAACTGGAGAAGTTCCTGCAACAGGTGGTCGGCAACAAGCCCGAACCTGAACCGGAGAAGAAGCGACCGGCACCGGCCCCCAAACCCGTCGGCGTCACCGGTCGCGACAAGAAGAGCGGCAAGTCCAAGCCCCAATCACAACGCCCGGCCGCGGCGCAGCGCCCCGCCGCATCTTCACGCCCCGCTCCGGCCGACCGGCCGGGAGCCCGGCTGTCACAGACGCATTTGACGCCGACCACGGTCGGTGACGGTGTCCGCAGTCACGTTTCCAGCCATCTGGAACCGCGCAACGTCGACGCACTGGTCAAGCGGGATGTCGAGGGCGCTGTCCAGCGCGATATTGGCGACGCGGTCCGGCGGGACATCGGTGTGGACGGAACACTTCTCACCGTCCAGCGTGCGCCAGTCCATCCGCTGATTCAGGCGCTGCGCAACCCGCAGGGAATTCGGCAGGCGATCATGATGTCCGAGATCCTCAATCGCCCCAAGTCGCTGCGGTAAGACGAGCGGCAGGAATCGGCTTAGGATCGGCGCAGAAATTACTGTCGCAGATTGTCGTGGTTCGCTCCGCGAACCAACGTTGGTTCGCGGAGCGAA
>JAYTIB010000662.1:0-3705 GCA_043732205.1 Schlesneria sp.
CATGCAGCGGATCATGCGCCGACTTGGCGAGGAAGTCGGCCATGTTGCCATTCACGGAAATGGGAAAGTCCGGCGGCGTGATGTCCTGCGCGACGGCACCGGCGTGCAGCGATTGGGGTGAGTCGGCAGCCCACAGTCCGGAACCGAATTCCGCCGCCGCCAGCGTCAGCAGCACACTCGAGATTCCCAGAGAGATCCACCGCACCGGGGGGGCTGCCATGCCAATTCCCTTGATCATCAGGAGCCGATTGAAATCCGTCGGTTGAGACAAGCATCCGCGTTGACCGCGACAGTCTGCCCGAGTGGAAACCGCGAGGCAACCGTCGCACCCGCCCGGATTGAAGGTTCGCCGGAGTTTTGTCCCGAATGCCGACGAGCACGGGCCGCTGAGAGGCTGACCAAAATCGTCGTGCTGCGGTGTTCGTGGTTGTTACGACGAAGTGTTACGCAGCCATCATCACGCGGCATGATGAGCCGTACACAAGTGGACGCATGATCCCACACGGCTCATCACGCGGAGCGATGATGGCTACGTAAAAGACAACTCCACAACTTGACTTATTCGCATCAACTTTCGCGAACGAAGGAGTCCACGCGGTGAAACGAATCCCTGCGGTCGAATCCGCGCCGTTTGACGCGCGGTGTCTGCGTCAGTAAGGCCGGTGGTCAGGCCGTGGTGGTTCGTGGGTGTGCGTCACGATTCTGGGTGGAATCCGACAGGCGGTTCATCCCAGTCTGTCGAAGTCGCGGCGGCTCTTGGGCGGGCGGCAGGAATCGGCAGACAAGCACGATGCGCAAGCGAGTGAGTTTTCAGGCACACTCGCTTGCGCGTCGTGCTTGTATGGGACAAACATTCATCTGCCGCTCGCCTTACTCCGGCAGAGTCGACAACAGCCCGCTCATTCGATCTCACCCAGAATTGAGATGCACACCTGTGGTTCGTTTCCCGTATTGCGGCCAGAGCTGGAACTCGCTTTTGTGGAAGGCCCGGACTTGGCACAACGCGGTGGTCCCGGCGACGCGCCACCGCATGCCGGGGGCTTTGAGGCGGCGGTGGACCATCCGCAGGCGCGCCGGCAGACGTTCAACATCCGCATGGATGAACCGGTCGACTATCGGGCGGTGGCGGACCATCTGGCGAAAACGCGCGGACTGCCGAGCGTCGACATCCGTACTCCGTATCACAGCACATGGCTCGACAACGCCAAGGCCCGCTTTCTGCTGGGCTGGCGACCGCGGTATGATCTGGCCCGCCTGATCGACGACGCGTGGGACTACCAACGGTCGGCGGACGATCCGCGAAAGGTCTGGTATCCCGGATGACACGTTTGCAGCCGTACTTCAGAGGTTCCCTCATGACCCGTCTCGTACTGACCACGCTTGCGGCCCTTTTCAGCGGGGGATTCGCCGCCACGGCGCACGCCCATTTCCTGTTCATCCAGATCGGCCCGCACGCCGAGGCGGGCCGCAGCGCCGAAGTCTTCTTCAGCGAGAGCGCGACGGCCGGCGATCCGAAGTTTGTCGCCAAGATCGCGCACACGGAACTGTGGCGGCAGGACGAACCCGGCAAGTTCACGCCGCTGACGGTCCATCGCGGCACGGACCGGCTGCGTGCCTACCTCCCATCGGGCGCGGCGGTCTCGGTCATCGGCCGGTGCGAATACGGTGTCCTCAAGCGGGACAAATCGTTCCTGCTGCGCTACTACCCCAAGGCGGTCTCGGGTCCACCGGATGATCTGGCGAAACTCACCCGCCACGAGGCGATCCCGCTGGAGATCATGCCCGCATTCTCGAAGGACTCGGTGACGTTGACGGTGCTGAAGGACGGCAAGCCCGTGGCCGGTGCCGTCGTAACGACCGTCGATGCCGACTTGCAGAACGAAGAGTTGAAGACCGATGGTGACGGGCGGGCCACTTGGAAACTGCCGGCCGCCGGTCCGTACGCGGTCTACGTCAAGCATGTGGTTCCACAGGCCGGCACGCGGAACGGCGAAGCCTATGACGAGATCCGTGAGTTCGCCACGCTCGGCTTCGACTGGCCGGTGGATGATTCGCGAGTCGACGCCGAAGCCGTGGCGATGTTCGAACGCGCGATCGCCGCCCGCGCGGCGTGGACCGACTTCAAGGGCTTGTCAGCCTACGTGTCGGTTTATCTCGATGGCCGACGCCATGCGGGAGAAGTCTCGGTGACCGCGGACGGCGATGTGTCGTTCGGTGGCGAACCGAAACTCGAAGACGAAGCGGCGCGCGAGTGGATCCGCGATCAACTCCATTCGATGGTCATCCACCGGGTTCCTTCGTCCGGCATTCGGTCCAAGCCGGTGTTGAGTTTCTCGGACAAAAACGCTGAACATCCGCTCGGCCGATTGCTGACATTTCATGGTGGACGTTTCGCCTCCACGTACCGGGTGCGCGACGATGAAATCACGGTGGTGAACCGGAACCTGGGACGCGAAAGCATGTCGCTGCAAATGCTCGACAGCGAACGCAACGCGGAAGGCAAGGTGCTGCCGCGCGCGTACCAGGTCCAATACCGCGATGCCGCCACGGGGGCGATCACCCGCGTCGAAACATTCCGCAACCGGTGGCAGCGCGTGGGAAAACTCGACCTCCCCGAATCGCTCACCCAGACGATTTCGTCGGCGGGAGGTATCAGCGTGCGGTCGATGAAGCTGCAAGCGGTCAAGCTCAACACGGAGAGCTCCGCGGAATCGAAATGAGGGAGGCGGCGAAGGTGTGACGGCGGCGGCACTGCTACGGTGAGACCCTGTCGCCGTACTTCAGCCAGGGCTGAATCCGCGGGGCGCTGTCGAGCAGGTTGCACCAACTGACCCGCGGAACCTGTGCGGCAATCTGCGGGAAATGAACATCGACCAGTTCGTCCCGCTGCGCTTGTTCGACTGTCACATTCGGGTTGAGGTCCGTCGATTTGAGCAGGACGAGTTCATCGGCGGACCAGCGCGCGGCGACCCAGGCGGCGATGGAATCGCTGGTCACATTCCAGGTGTGGGGCAATGGATCGCGATCGGTGGAATCAGCCTGCAGCAGATGCGATTCCACATCCAGCAGCAGTGGAAGCAGGCTCTCCGTCCAACGTCGAATGGCTGCGTCGTGAGACGAGACCTCACCCCATTCGGGAAGCAGTTCCGTCACGAGCGCCCTGGTGACCGACAACGACCGCAATGCGATCCGATGTGCCGACTCTTCGGACAGCGCATGCAGACGGCTCCACTCGCGCACCGCATCCGCCGCGGCCCCGCCGCCGACAACAATCAGGATGCGGCTGGAGTTCAGTTTCCTGACAACACTCCGCAGGCGATCGGGCAGGTCAGCGCAGGCCAGAAGGCTTCCACCGAGTTTCAACACGACAAGACGCATGAGCTGACAGCCTGCTGAAAAACCCTGTGGGACGGGCACTCTTGCCCGTCCGTCCGCGAGACATCCGACGGGCAAGAGTGCCCGTCCCACGTTTTTCAACAGGCTGCCAGTCCGAGCGTGAATTCAATTCTCAGTTCCAATCCTCGACCTGGACAACCGACCGCCTCACTGCTTGGGCGGCGTGGCCTCGCGGACCAGGGCTCCGTTGGCTTCTGAAAGGATCAGGATCGAGAACTTGTGGGCCTGGTCGAGGTTGTTCGTGCTGAGCGACGCGTAGTCGAACCGGCCGCGCAGGTCGGTGTAGCCGTCCTTGTAGAACTTGACCTG
>JAYTIB010000663.1:0-3705 GCA_043732205.1 Schlesneria sp.
TGCGTCAGCAGGTTGTCGGTCAGGTCGTTGAGCAGGTCCAGATAGACGCGCGGGCTGGCCGACAGCGTCCCCGGAAAATCGATGTGGTGGTGCGAATTCCCCAGCCACATCAGCGGGGCGATCAACACCTTGTCCTGCATCGTGTCGCCGATGCGCCGCACAACTTCGCCGAGCAGCATGCTGTCGGTGAAGACCGGCAGGTGATGGCCATGCTGCTCCAACGCGGCGACGGGGACGACGACGGGAAGATCACGCGAAAGCTTTTCGACGTCCGGCCAGGTCAGGTCGCTGAGATTCATGGAGGGAGCCTTCGAAAAAGGAATGGTGATCGTGGCGGGGCCGCGTGCTGTCGGGTCGGTTGAGGTCCAATGGGGCGGCGCACCAACAAATGTCGTCTTTCGCTCTGCGAAAGGACGTTCTTTCGCGGAGCGAAAGACGACAATCGCGACACGACAATCACGAAAGCGATTTCAGAGCCGATCCAATGGCCCGTTCCGCGTCGGCACATTTGACGTGGCGTGACACCGACCCGCAAGCACACGCATCAAGTTTTCCCGACTCGACCCGTCCCCGCACTGGCATTTGGCGAATCGGACCCGATACTGTCTCGTCGAACCGAACCTGCTTCGTTTCACCGGGGCTGAACGAGACAGCCTTCCGGCCGCAACCAGCGAGTCAGAAGAAGAACCACAGATCACCCAGCCCGGCCTACGGCCGGAACCAAAGGATTTGGACAGAAAAAATGGGGACAGAAAAATGGAACACTCCAACCAGGTCATTCTCGTCTTCCATCATGTTTCTGTCCTTTATCTTTCTGTCCTCCTTGTCTTCTTTGGCGGGGCCGGATTCTGTTTCGATATCCGGGCATTCTTCGCGTGCCGCGCAAATTCAAAACGTTAGTAGGACAGATTTCCCGGATGACACAGATCAGACGAAGACCAAGGACACTTCCCCCCTCACTCTTCATCCGTGTCATCTGTGAAATCCGTGAAATCTGTGGTTTGTCTTTTGCTTCATCGGCGGGAGTCATCGTCCGGTTCTGAAATGCGAGTAGCCCGACACGACGTTGATGCCCGGTGGTACGAGTTAAGCGACACAGCAGAAAGAGCAAGTACGATGACGAATCCGACGATGCATCCCGCGCCCCTCATTGCGCCGTCGATGCTCAAGTGCGACTATGGCAACCTGCGGAGCGAGATCGGACGGCTCGAAGCCGCAAACGTCCGGTGGTTGCATTGGGACGTGATGGACGGTCACTTCGTCCCAAATTTGTCGTATGGGGCGATGCTCATTCGCAGCCTCCGCCCGTGTACCAAACTGTTCTTTGACGCCCACCTGATGATCTCCGATCCGGGCAAATACCTGGATGACTATTTGCAGGCGGGAAGCGACGCGATCACGATTCACATTGAGGCCGTGCCCGAGCCGGCACCACTGCTGCGCCGAATCCGTGAGGCCGGACGCCTGGCCGGACTGGCGATCAATCCGGGGACGCCGATTGCGCGTGTGGAACCATTTCTGTCGGAGTGCGACCTCGTTCTTTTGATGAGTGTCGAGCCGGGGTTCGGCGGACAGAGATTCAAACCCGAGGTTCTCGAAAAGGCGCGGCAATTGAAGCCCCTACTTTCACCGGGAACCCTGCTGTCGATCGATGGCGGGATCGGAACAGATACGATCGCATCCGCCGCTGCCGCCGGGTGCGGGGTGTTTGTGGCGGGCAGTGCGATTTTTGACGAGGCCGACTATACTTCCGCCGTCCAGAACTTGGAGCGGCTCGCCGGACGAGTCGGTTGAATTGTCGTGCCGAAGGAAGCATCCGAGATGAGCACTGTCACCCCCGATCCGAAAGGAGAGCGGCGAACCTTGAGCGAAGCCGAACTCAGCGGTGAGACTCCGCGGAAAAAACGCGGCGTGCCCGAAGGACTGTGGATTTCGTGCGAATCGTGCAAGAACACCGTCTTCCGCAAGCAGGTCGAAAAGAACCTGTTCCTCTGTCCGGATTGCGATTACCACTTCACGGTCCCCGGCCGCATCCGCATTCAGCAATTGTTGGACGAGGACAGTTTCGAAGAGTGGTTTGCCGACCTGTCGCCGAAAGACCCGTTGGGCTTCGTCGACACCAAGCCGTACAAGGACCGGTTGATTGCCGAACAAAAGAAGTCGGGACTGAAGGAGGCGTGCATCGCCGGTCGGGGCTACATGCGCGGCCGCCCGCTGGTCTTCGCCCTGACGGACTCGTCGTTCATCATGGGGAGCATGGGTTCGGTGGTGGGTGAGAAGCTGACCCGTTCCATTGAGGAAGCGACCCGGCTGAGCCTGCCGCTGGTGATCCTGAGTGGATCGGGTGGCGGCGCGCGGATGCACGAGGGAATCCTGTCGCTGATGCAGATGGGCAAGGTGTCGGCGGCACTCGCGCGATTCCACGAAGCCGGCGGTTTGTTCTTGTCGGTGCTGACGAACCCGACGATGGGTGGCGTTGCCGCGAGCTTCGCGTCGCTGGGCGACATCATTCTTGCCGAACCGAAGGCGCTGATCGGATTCGCCGGTCCGCGCGTGGTCAAGGCGACCTGCAAGATCGACCTGCCGCCGGGATTTCAGACGAGTGAGTTTCTGCTGGAGCACGGATTCATCGACCGGATCGTGCCGCGTCCCGAGCTGCGGACGGAGATTTCGCGATTGATCGACTATTGCGGCATGTAGCCCGTCCCCGACAAATCTACCGTAGTCCCGTCGCTCCGCCGACGGGACGGTCGCGGAGATCGCCGGCCACTTACGGAAACGCAGTCGCAGCACGTCCCGTCGGCGGAGCGACGGGACTACAGTAGCTTGTCGGGCGTCACACTTGCCGCTCACCCATCTGGACACAGTTCATGCTCGATTACCTCAAGAAGATGCTCCAGTCCCAGCCCAAGGTGGAAAAGCTGGACATCACCAAGCGGTTTCAGCTCATCGGCCGGGTCGGTCAGGGGAGCATGTCCAAGGTGTGGCGCGCCATTGACGGCCTCACGGGCAAGACCGTCGCGCTCAAGCTGCTCGATGTCGAAAAGACCAAGCGGCTGGAATCCCGGTTCAAGGGGATCAAGACCCGCAAGCCGACGGAAGGCGAAGTGGCGGTCCAACTCAAGCATCCGCACATCGTGCAGACGTACGAGGTGGGAATCACCACCAAGAACGAGCAGTACCTGGTGATGGAGTTTGTCGAAGGGGTCAGCCTCAGTTATCTGATTGACATGCAGAACGAGGTCATGCTGCGAAACCGGCTGCGGTTCATGATCGAACTGGGGGAGGCGATCGAGTACTTCCACCGGCAGAACTGGATTCACCGCGACATCTGCCCGCGGAACGTCATCCTCGACCCCGAGTACTCGATCAAGCTGATCGATTTCGGTCTCGTGGTGCCGAACACCCCGGAGTTTCAGGCGCCGGGGAACCGCACCGGCACCGCGAACTACATGGCCCCCGAACTGATCAAACGGCAGCGCACCGACCAGCGGATCGACATCTTTTCCTTTGCCGTGACCTGTTACGAAATGTTCGCCAAGCGGTTGCCGTGGGAGGCGGCCGAAACCATCGACGCGGTGGTCCAGCACATCAACAATCCCCCGGACGACCTGCGCACGTACTGTCCCGAGATTGATGAGCGGATTTCCGACACGATCATGAAGGGGCTGTCGACCGAACCGCGTGACCGCTGGCAGTCGATGG
>JAYTIB010000664.1:0-3694 GCA_043732205.1 Schlesneria sp.
TCGTTGACGAGCAACTCATCGAGCCGTCCCTTCACGCGGGCCGAGACGTTCTTCAAGCCGCGTTCGTTGAATTCGACGAAGCCCACCGCGTTGATCTCCTTCGTCAACGGCAGCATCTGCACTTCCGAAGTGTGGACGCCCGCAAGCACCACGCGATACGGTGACAGTTGCACGCGATTGACGACTCCTGCCGGCAACGCCTCCACGGTCGATGCGCCTTTCTTGCGTTTAGACAGCGGCATGAAGCAGATTGGACATTTCTCTCGACCATTGTCGCGGACCACCGCCGGGTGCATCGGGCAGAAGAATTCGTGGTCACTGCTGGCGGCTGCGACCGCATTGGTGGGGCGCGTCCATTTTTCGTAGTACGAAACCAGCGTGTCCCATTGCGTGATGACCACGCCGATGGCGACCAGGATCGCAATGAATCGCAGCCGCGCCAGTTTGACGAGAATCACGAAATCGAACCACCACCACGCCTTGCCCCAGGGGCTGAGACCCGGCGGCGCACGCAAGCCCCCTTCGTCCTCCGGCGCGTTGGTTGGCTCGGGTGGAGGCGAGGAAGTGGATGAAGTCATGGGCAACCCTTTTCATGCGTATACGGAATCATGGCCGCGACATCTCGGATGCGAGGCAAACTCAACACCATCAGGCCATCGGGCGAGCAGCCGGAACACGAGCCAGCCCAGAACAGGTGCTAACCCGCCAGCCCGGTCCCGACTGCTCGCCGGATGGCCGTCGGTCGTGCGGACACGATCAACGGCCGATCCGAGGACTCATGGAAGCACCGGGTCCGCTGTTGAGGCGGAACCCGGCAAACAACGGCCTCGTGAGGAGGATCAGTATTGGCCGCGAACCTTCCGATCACCGCGAACCGAGTCGTAGAACGACGACGATGGACGATTCGCCCGATACATGGTGTTGGGAGTAGGGGCCGACATCATCGGTGCGGCCGTACCCGGCTCATACGAAAAGCTCTGGTAGGCGGCACCTCGATTGGCTTGGGGCATCTGCATTCCCGCGTGCGGGTCCGCAGTTGCTCCGGTTGCGGGAGCGGCACACGAGGGAGCGCAAGCCGCCGCCGAGGTACAGCAGGCACCCCGTCCACAAGCAAACGCCTGACCCGTCGAGAGGCAGGGACCAGCCACAGACAATAACGCAAACAGAATGGACTTCGACATGATGCTCAACCTTTCAAATGAGGACTTCAGACCACGAACCCACCAGGAATCTTGGTCCCAAGCCCGAAATTGGACGGATGTAAAATGACCATCGCACGCAGAACACAACCTGCATGGCTGGCCTGGCGGATCGCCTCGTTACCTGCGAGTCGGATTAGACTCGACAGAGTCCAAAACGATGCCGCGCTGGATGAGGCTGGGTGAGAGACGACCGCAATCGTGTCGCGCAGGGCGAATGAACGATTGATGCGATTCCGCCGAAGGCGTCCTTCAGAGGCGGTGCAAATCAGACGCACCGCGCAACGACGCTGTTAGATGAGCCACCGCTCATAGAGAACAATGAAATCGTCGGGCACACGAGGGCCGGTGTCGATCCGGATGCTGAGTTCTACCGGCGCGAAGCGCGGGAGACGGATTGCAGACGCTGGGATTGCCAGCAGACCGAACTGAGTCAGGTCGGGAACACTGACGTTCTTGGCGACCGAGCTATTCTCGGGGGAGACATAGACTGCGGTGCATTGGCATCCCGCCGCACAACATTGCGCACCCTTCTGGCTGCCGTCGCCATCGTGGGAGCCGCAGCAGGCCACCCCCCGAGAGCCGCCGCAACAGGACTTTCGACCTTCAACTTTGGACTGCGTGCAGCACGAAGTCGAATCGCTTTTCGACGGGTCCGCTGCCGCTTGAGACTGGTTCAAACGGGGACAAAACAGACGGATTTCCCCGTTGGAGCAACGACACGCCTGGTGAGGCATCCCGCTCCACACTGTGAGCGGCACCATCGCCAAGATCATGAGTTGCCGAAGAAAAAACATTTTGAATCGTCTGCCATCTGTCAACGTGTTTGAATCAACTCAACCTACTGAGTTATCGGAAAAATTGTTGACGCTCACGAATCGAACTCAACCATTTCCCGAATCCGCATCACTCAGATGCCGGTTACTCGTCTGGTGAAGAAGCGTAGCGACGGCAACGTCATCAATGCAATCCCCTTCCCAAATGTTCAGGAACTAATCTTTTGGATCGGATGGAACTGATGGGCCTTTCCATCAATCTGTGGCTGTCTGCCGTGGCGTGTTCTCCATACGACATTGGTCCGGCGCTTCAGTCAATCAAGCGATTCCTGCCGCTGAACGTGACTTGATTGCCGTGGCGTTTCGCTCCGACTGCTAGGGTTTGCGGGCGAGTGGCCATTTTCGCAGGCATTGGTGCAGCGGGGACGATAACCCTTGTGAGTGTGCCAGGACGGCACCCGTTCTGGCTGATCCGCTAACCCGCCAGCATCCATGAGCATTCGTCCAAGGAGGCGAGAATGCCGCTGTTCCACGGGTTCGGGGTGCGCCTTGTTCTGGCTGTCACCTGTTTAATGGTCGGGTGCCGCACGCCACAACGATCGAGCGTTGCCGCCATTCAACCGAGTCCTCGCGCCGACGTGGGACTGGCAAGGTCTCACAGCGGATTCGAGACGGAAGAGACTCCCTCCGCGATCCGGCCCGTTGCGCATGAGACGGGCGAAGTGATGAGCATCGCCGATCAGTCGGATGCCGACGATCCTTTTGCCGGAGCCGCCGAGCTTCCCTTGGACGTGCTGGTCGTCGCGGTTCAGGCTCGCAATCCTTCGCTGCACGCGGCGCGGGCGGCTTGGTCTGCGGCGGCGGAACGCTATCCGCAGGCCGTGGCGCTCGACGATCCGATGTTGCAGTCGATGTTCGCCCCCGCCTCGTTCCCATCCAGCTCGCCGGTCCAGTCGTCGTACTATCTCGGCGTGGCTCAGCGAGTTCCCTGGCATGGCAAACGTGATCTCAAGGGACAGATGGCTCAGTGGGAAGCGAATGCCATGTCGTGGGATACCCAAGAGGTCATGCTGCGACTGGCCTCGGCGGCGCGGATGGCCTACTTCGACTACTACCTGGTCCACCGCGAACTCGAACTCAACACGAAGAACGTGGACGTGATGCAAGACTTCCGCAGCACGGCCAAGTCCAAGTACGAGGCCAATCAGGTCTCGCAGCAGGACTTGTCCTCGGCCGACTTGGAACTCGCCAAACTCCAGCAACAGCGCTTGGAACTGGAGCAGTCCGAGCGAACCACCGTCGCGCGGATCAACACGCTCCTCCACCGACGTCCCGACCATCCCCTGCCGATGCCGCCGCAAAGCCTCAATGTGGAGACGCCGCTTCCCGAGGCCGTGGTACTGCGCGAACTGGCCCATGAGCATCGGCCAGAGCTGGCGGCTCTCGCCGCGCGGATTCAGTCGGAACAGAATGCGGTGGCTCTCGCGTGCAAGGAGTATTATCCGGACTTCGAGTTCATGGCGCGGTACGACTCCTTCTGGACGGATACCCAGCAGCGACCGCAGGTCGGCATGAACATGAACGTGCCGCTCAACCGAACACGCCGGGCCGCCGCCGTGCGCGAGGCTCAGTTCCGGGTGAGCAAGCTGATCGCGGAGTATTCGCAGCAGCAGGACTCCGTCAACGAGGAAGTCCAGATCGCCAGCGTGCGGGTGCAGG
>JAYTIB010000665.1:0-9528 GCA_043732205.1 Schlesneria sp.
CGCCCGCCCGCTTCCTTCACCACATCCAGATCCGTGGCGACCCGCTCGCCCTGCAACAGCACATCGAAGACCCGCTGGCCCGGCTGGACATCATCGGGCTCGGCGAAATGCAGGCGCACCGTGTAGCGTCGCGCGGGGCTGTCGGCATCACCGAGCTTGATATCGAACGACGTCAGTCCTTGCGCGCCCGATGCGGCAACCCACGGCAGCCCCGGACCGTCTATCTGTGAACTGTGGCGGCGAAACCACGCGGGCTTTTCCGGTGAGATCTTCACTGTCAGCGACGGGGACGATCCGCCGGCGCTGGGATACTCCAGCCACAGCGTGCCGTTGTCGGACTTGCGATCGCCGGGAGCGCCCAGATTGATCCCCAAGCGGCGGATCGGCTGCTTTGGTGTGAGCGCGCCGAACGAGGTCCAAGTCTCCACCTCCGGCATGTGGACCAATGCCAGCGAGGTTTGGTTTTGATAGCGGCAGGTGCAGGTCCGCGTGTAGTCAGGAGCGCTCAGCACGCCGCCGGCGACGATCAGGTTGTTGGTGCAACTGGAACGGAAGCCGCCGAGGTTTCCCGTTCCACCATCGTTGCAGAAATCGAAGTACCCCGCGGCCCCCGAACGAAACGTCAGCAGGTGCTCCGACGCCACCGGTGTGTTGCAGCCGTAGTTGCGCGACCAGGTCCATTCGACCGATTCGCCGGTCAGGGGATGTTCGCGCATGCGTTTGGCCCCCGTGAGCAGTTCGCAGGCGCTGCCAGCCAGAAGAATCGTGTCGTGGTGGATCATCGCGGGCCCGTCGAGGGTCCGGTCGGTCCACAACACGCTGCCACTGTTTCCGCGATAGGCACGCATCCCCTTGGGCTCGTCGCTGAGCGTGTCGCGCGCGGTGCGGCCCGATTCGACCAGCACGTCGCGCTCGACCGAGTAGCTGAGCCAGGTGCCGAAGACGTCGGTCTCCGTGCTCCAGATTTCGTCACCGCTCGACATGTCGAAGACGACCAACCGCGGCGCGAACCGCGGCGTTTCACCGCGGCGTTTGAGACGCGACATTTGAGCCCCCGAGAGCCGGTCGATGCAGTACATCCGACCGCCGCCGATGCAGATCGCATTGTGACGAAAGCCGCTTCTGGCGGTGGCCGTCCAAATGACTTTGCCGCTGCGGCGATCAAAGACCACGAGGCGGTTGCTCGACGAGTAGTTGTCGTTCTCGGACTTCACAGCCTTGTCGGCGGGTTCGACTGGCTTGGCAGGCTCAGCGACCTTGCCGGACTCAACCGGCTTCGCGGGTCCAACCGGTTTGACGGGCGGCACGGTTTTCGATTTGAAGCCGTCATCGTCCGAC
Source organism: Schlesneria sp. (assembly GCA_043732205.1). GTDB lineage: Bacteria > Planctomycetota > Planctomycetia > Planctomycetales > Planctomycetaceae > Schlesneria. The sequence goes on from JAYTIB010000665.1 coordinate 1,339, forward strand.
GCGACGGGGGGACGCTTGCTGGATGCGCGGAGAAAACTCGCGTCGAAGACCGGGTCGCCCCCTCCGACGAGGTAGTCATCGACGACGTTCAAGTAACCCCACAGTGGAGCCGCATTCGCGCCCGGCACCGGGGGCAAACGGTACGAGGCCATCTGACGGCCGGTCGCGGGATTGAGCTTCAGGCACTCGCTGCCCAGCGCGACGTAGATGCCGTCCGGTGTGGCGACGTAGTTGGTGCCGCTGGCATTCGCGCCCGGCTGGTGTGCGGTGTTGTCGTAGAGGTTGCCGAGACCCGGCAGCTTCGCTTCCCACAGAATGCGTCCCGTGTAAATGTCCGTTGCGCGCAGCAGGTCGACCCCTTCGATGAACAGCCGCCCATCCACCACCTGCGGCTGCGGACCGTGTCCGTGCCGGGGCAGAATCGCCTCGTTGGAGGAACCGCCAAACCACAGCAGGCCGAGCGGCGCCTTGACCAGCTTGTCCTGCGAGACGCGCGTGTTGGCGGCATCGGCGTGCTCGTGCGTCCAATTGGCACTGTCGGGCAGGGCACCTTCGCGCACCAGCAACGAGACCTCGCCGACAGTCTTCCACGCCGCACCCGTCAGACGGTCCTTCAGTCTCACCGCCAGCGACTTGGCGACGTCGGCTTGCATCGTGAATACCGCGACACCTCCAAACGGACGCAGGCTGGCGAACAACTTCGCGACGAGTGCGGTGCGCGCGTCTTCATTCGCCGGCAGCATCGGGGCCACAATCAGGCTCGCGAAGTACGGGGGCAGTGAAACTCCGAGCGGATCAGCCTCCAGCACAGCGACACGATCGCATCCCACTCCGGCCGCGCGCAGTTTATTGCGGAGCGCCAGCACGATCATGGCGTCCTGCTCGATGACCACCATGCGCAACGAGCTTTGCCGCGCGAGTTCCAAGATTGGATCGCCGTGGCCCGCTCCCAGAATGAGGGCATAGCCGGCGTGAACGCCGCCCGCCTTGAGCATCGCCTGCGCCGCGTCCGAAGCACCGCGATTCCCATCGGGGACCGTCGCCATCGTGCCTGCTTCGAAGCGTGACACCGGCGCGTCTGCGCCGGCTGCGAAGCAATAGAGTCGACCTTCCTGAGTCACGGCGAACAGCCGGTCATCGGCGGCCACCAGGCTCAGCGGCGTTCCTTCGATCTCAACTTCCCACGCGCTGCCGGGTGCGACATCCAACGTCAGGGGATACGCCAGCAATCGTCCGGGGCTGCCGCAGTAGAGACGCTCGCCCGCCTTGATGAGCGAGGTCAGTTGAGGCGTCTCCAACACGGCCGCCGTGTTCATCGACCATTTGGTGACCTTGCTCACGACGCCAGTGCGATCCACGACATCGCTGGTCTTCGTGCCCGCCGAGGCCAGGTCGAGCGAGTGGAGTTCGCGGTTGCCAGACGCAAACAGCCGCCCGTCGGCGAAGGCCAGCAAGTCCCCCACTTCACCCAGGTATTTCCCGGTCTCGACGTCAAAGCCCGCGCCGCCATTGAACAGCAGTTTGTCGACGGCCGACACCGCCGATCCGCCGCCGCGTTTGCCGTTGTCGGCCAGTTGATAGTAGCGCATCTGTCCCGTCGCCCGATCGTAACAGGCGGGGACGGAACGTCCGCCCGGAACCAGCAGCTTCTGACCGTGGACCACCAGCGGACCCTGCGGTGCGACGCCGGCGAACGAATCGCTGTTGTGCGGCTGCTTGATGTACTGCGAGCCGTCGCCATCGTTCGTCCAACGGACTGCGCCGGTCTCCGCGTCGAGCGCGTGCAGAAAGATCCCCATGAACGGCCAAATGCCGGCGGCGAAGTACAACGTGCCGTCGGCGATCACCGGCGCTCCGCGCGCGGGCCAGGTGGAAATGAGACGCTCGTTGCCCAAAACTTTCTGATCCGACGGGCCGCCGCGAAACCGCCAGACGAACTCACCGCTGTCCGACCGCAGGCAATAGACATGTCCATCGTCGGACGCGAAGTAGAGCTTGTCCTTCCACGCCAGCGGAGCAAACCGCACCGGTCCGTTCGCGAAGTAACGCCAGACTTCGTTGCCGGTGCGAGTGTCGTAGGCGGTGACGCTGTCGTCGAAGGATGAACCGATGAACAACCGCTGTCCCACAACGATCGGCTCATAGACCACATCAAGCTGCATCTTCGGCTGATCAGGCCAGGCCGGTTTGAGCCGCGGCAACGAGCGCGTCCACGTCAACCGCAACCCGGCCGGCAGGCGATCCGGCGACGCGGCACTGCGCTGGGCATCGTAGCGCCACTGCGGCCAATCGCCTGCGTGGGTTGCCAGCGGTCCCGTCAACGAAGCCAGCATCCAAGCCAGACAGAGGCCGCGGGTCGCACGGGACATGAATCGCTCCGAGGAAAGTTCAGGCGGGACAATGCGGGCGGAGAAGCGGGCGGGAACAGTCAAACGGGCCGGCCGTATGATGACCGTGTGGCGACGGGCGAGCAACACCAACCAACGTGCTGGGCTTGTCAGAGTGTGGCTCGTCGTGCCGGCACTTCAATGAGCCGCAGGGCGCTAGCCCCGGTTTGGACGTGCTTCCCGAGCATGAACCGGACACTAACCCGGACAATTCAGGAGTAACCACGAATCCCTCGAATCCCACGAATCAGAAAAGACGTCCGAGCAGAGGGAAGAATCCGGAGTGTCGGACTGCGACTTAGGAACTGGCTCGAAACAACTTGCCGCTCACAGAATCACCAGAGTCAATCCGGGACGTTGTTTCGAGCCAGTGACCTATGAATTTGTCGCGGCATCTTCTGTCCCGTCTTCCGATTCGTGTTATTCGTGAGATTCGTGGTGAATCATCCGGGCTAGCGCGTTCCGGCTGATCACGCCAAAACATCTTGCCACACCTGACCGTGTCTGATGGTCGGATCTGGTGGCGTCTCGCCGCGGAGTGGACTACGATCGCGACCAATCAGGGCCGACCGATGGATCGGGTCGATCATGGGACGGTCTGCGTCTTTTCTCAAGGATCATTTGCCATGCTCCGCCGCCTGCTCAACACCCGCTTGTTTGACACCTGCCTGTTGATGGTCGTTCTCATCCATGCCGCTTGGGCGGCTTCCGCGCATGGTCAACAGAAGCAGCAGCTCTACCTGAACAAGATCGATGTCGTTGTGCCGCACGTCTCGACGGATGCGAGCGTGAAGTACGACTACGACATCGTCTACATTCGGGCTGTTCGCCGCGGGGATGAGGGACGCACGGTTTGGGCCGACATCTCGCACCCGGTGCTGATGGACCCCGGTGCTGACCTGATGCTGCTGCATCCGGACGGCAAGGAAGAACTGCTCGTGGCGGGCGGCGAAGACGGCGCGGTCACCGACCCGGCCGTCTCGTTCGACGGCAAGTGGGTCTTCTATTCGCACGTGAAGGGGTTGAAAGGGACCAGCCCGCACGGACAGCCTCCGCTCGGCGGCGCGGACATTTTCAAGATCAATCTCGCAACGAAGCAGATCGTGCAACTGACGCACGGCGAGTACACGCCGAACACCGGCGCGGCCAACTGGTCCCGTGATTAGGATCGGCGCAGAGATTACTGTCGCATTGTCGCCTTTCGCTCCGCGAAAGGACGTTCTTTCGCGGAGCGAAAGACGACAGTAATTGATGCGCCGATCCTTACCGCACACCCGAACAGGGTAAGAACCACTTGAATTATCGATCTCGACTTCGATCCCGCGCGGCCGGACGATCGCGGCTTCGGCTGGATGACGGACGACAACCGCCCGGTGCTCACGCTGACCGAGCCACACCGCGGCGAAAACAAAATCATCCGCCGCATCCTGATCGGCATGTACGACTACTACAGCGGCCTGGACCCGGAGTCGTTGACCGTCACGGCCGACTTCCCGATCGCCGATGTCCAACCGGGAGAGAACTTGGCGGGCAAGTTCGCGCGAGTCAACGAGGGCGTGTTGGAGTGGAAACTCTCCGAGCCGATCACCTCGCTGAACCGCGGCACGCTGACAGTCTCCGTCCGCGACAAGCAAGGCAACATCTCACGCATCGAGCGGACGCTCTCGGTGGGCACAGCCACGGCCGGCCGATAACCGCTGGCGACTGTGTTGGAAACCTCCCGCGGGCGAGTGTGGTGTCAGTCGTTCGCCTCAGTTCGACAGCCCTCCTCATTCGCGCTCGCTTTGATTCGCGCGGAACTCGTTTTGGTCCGCGCGAATCAAAGCGAGCGCGAAAGAGAAGAGGCCGCAGCAACATCGCGAGGCCCAGGTTGAGTCGTCATTCGCCGCGTGAGCGTTAGCCCGGATTATTAACCACGAAATACAAGAAACACACGAAAGGAAAACGGTGAGTCAGGTGAGTTGACGCATCAGTCCGTGGACGGAGCAATGCTCCGTATTTCCTGCGACTCTACTTTCAGCCTTTCGTGGTTTTCATGTATTTCGTGGTTCCATCCATGATCCGGGTTACTCGCGCTCCCAGACCGCCGGTAGCTTTTTCGATTCGGGGCCGTACGTCTGCGAGACCACGAATCCACTGGCCTGCGACGTGTAGAAAATGCGGCCGTTCGAGACCACGGCACCGAGGCATTCGCGCGAGTCAATCGCCGGGCCGGTGGAGACGAGCTTGCTGTCGGCGGCCAGGTCGATCATGTCCATGTTGGCACCCAAGATGTACGAGCCCGACATGGTGAAGCGGCAGCAGGCGTAGTTGTGGCCGACACCGCCGACCACCTTGCCGGTCTCGCGGTCGAAGACATTGCCCCGGCCCCGCAGCGCGTTCGAGAAGATGAACTTCTCCCCCACGGTGACGACGTTCAGCGCCGACGTGACCACGTCCGACTGCCAGATCAGCGATCCGTCCTTCGCATCCAGGCACCAGACGAAGCGGTCTTTCGTTTCTTCCTTCGCCGGGTTGTAGCCGCCGATGTAGATCCGTCCATCGCGGCCGGTCAGCGTGCATTTCGCCGTGACGTAGTACTTGTTCGTCAGCCAGACCACGTTGCCGGTTGCGGGATCAAGGCACGCGGTCAGGCCGTTGTTGTCGGGGGGCAGCCCGCGCCGCGCGCGCTGGCTCGCCGCGAACCCGAAGAACGTCGAATAGAACAGCTTGCCATCGAGCAGGCAGATGCCGCAGTCGTTGCCGCCGCGACCGTATTCGGAAAAGTCCTTCTCCCACACGATCTGGCCGGTCTCCAAGTTCCAAGCCCACAGCCGCGGTCGGTTGTCCTTCGGGTAGTAGGGATTGTCGTTGGAGTAGATCCAGCTCATGACCTCGGCATTGTCTCCGGCCGCCTGGGGCGTCCCTTTGAAGGTGAACGGCTTCTCGGTCCCCTGCGGCGCGTACTGTCCCGAGCCGGAAGCGTAGATCGCCACGTTGCCATGCACGACGGGCGGGAACTGCCGGCTCCAACTCGGTGAACCGGTGAAGGGAGCTTCCCACACGAGCTTGCCCGTGGCGGCGTCGAGGCAGCGCATGAGCGACCGCTTGATACCGGCCTGGGGCACCAGCAACTTGCCTTGAATATAGAGCGGCGAAGTGAACGAGAGATAAACGTCGGGCCAATGCCGTCGCCACAAGAGACGCCCGGTGTCCTGCTCGACCGCGATAATCTGTCCTTCGGCCGTGTGTGTATAAAGCCGGCCACCGCCGCAGACCGGCAGATGCTTCACCGTCCCTTCGAGTCTTCGTGCCCACCGCATGCGCAGCGGCGGCTCAAGCCCCTGCTCGTTCGCGTTCGTGCAGCCGAAGTCGCCGTAGTTCGTATACCAGTCGAACTTGGCATCGGCGAGCGGTCCCGTCAGCGGACTGCGAATCTTCGCCACGTCCAGATCCTTGGTCGGCAGCGGCGTTTTCCCACCGGGACCGAGCACGTAGAGATAGCCATCTTCGCACGGAATGAAGACGCGCCCGCCGGACACCGCCACCGGCGCGGAAATCGGCGATCCGAAGGCCGTGGCGAACGTCGCCGGTTCCCCTCCGGCCAGCGGCACGATGTAGAGCGTGCCATCCAGTCCGCCGTAAAGAACGTGCTCGCGCGTCAGCACGGGCGGACAAATCGAAGGGGCGGCGCACAGGATCTCGGGCTGCTCCTGACCGGCCGTGTGCCGACAGAGACCGAGTGATTGCTCGGGGCGAACGCGGTAGACGTCTTTGCCGCGAATGCTCACCGAGGCGACGCTCAGCAGGCCGGGCAGTTGAATGGCGGTCTGGGTTCCTTTGACGAAGTCGGTTTTGATCTGGTCGGCACCGTTGGCCTGGTCGGCCCCGTTTCTCTGGTCCGACAGTCGAAGAATCTCCACACGTCCCGCGTTATCACGGCGGTGCCACTGCACGTAGACGTTGCCCGCGTCGTCGGCGCTTTGGCCCAGCGTGGCGGGATACTCCGACCCGTCGTAACTGGGGATCTCGCCCACCGCGCGCCGAGTCGGGCTCGCGCCGGCGTCATCGAGAAACACCGTGCGGCCCCCCGCCGGAATGACGACCGTGTTCCCCGCAAGGCAGATGTCGCGCGAGCAGACGAAGTGATCGCGCCAGGTGACACGGTCCTTGCGGTGCGCGAGCCACTCTTCACCGCTCCAGCGGTTCCCCTCGAACTTGATGACCTCCTTCACGAAGTCCCAGGTCCAGGCGACGGTGCCGTCGGGTTCCACGGCATACACCCATGCTCCCAGCGTGGCGAAGTAAACCCGCTTCGCACCCGCCGCTGGTGAGGAAAAGATCGGCTCGCGGCAATCGATCTCACGCACCACCGCGCCGGTTTCGCGGTCGAAGACATAGTAGTAACCGGCCGTCGTGCCGACATGCAGGTACTTCCCAATGACCGCCGGAGCCGCCACGTTGTTGCAATTCCCTGCCCCGCCGCGCGTGACGAACTTCCAATCAACCTTCAACGTTCGCGCATCAATGGCGAACACCACGCCCGAGCCGTCCACGACAAAGACCTTTCCGTCGGCAACAACCGGGGAAGCCTGAATTCCATCCGTGAGCGGCACAGCCCCGTCCAGCCCGAGCGAACCGCCGAGCACCGCATCCGGCGCGTTGCCAGAGCGCTGGGCGTTTCCCAAAAGTTGCGGCCAATCGTCGCCACCGCGCGCCAGCCCGGTGGAACAGATCAAGGCGAGAGCGAACAGCATCGACTTCATGGACACTTCTCCCGGAGTCCGAACCGCAAAGGATCTGGAGCACGACGCGACCATGATAGCGGGCGGCCTGCCAACGATCACGGCACCGTCCAGTTTGAAGTTGCAAAGAATGTAGGGTGGGACCAGCGGCGTTTCGCCGCGCCGGCCCACCATCAATTCTCGAAGTTGTTTCATGGTGGGCCGGCGCTCGAAGCGAGCTTGTCCCACCCTACTTTGAAATTGGGAAGAGCCGTGTGCCAACGATCCGCCGAGTGTAGCGAAACAGTCGCCATCCATTGCTCGGCCGCGTGGCATCACAGACCGCAAATGTTTCGGATTCCATGGAGCAGTGGCCCGGACGCCGTCGTCCGGGCGAAGTCTTCGAGCATGCCGTCGAACGAACGTGGTCGTCCGTTCGATGAGAACTCCGCAATCAGACATCTCCCACAGAAGACGCGGTGGGCCGGTCGGCGTCAGCCCCTGGACGCCGTGATCAAGAGTCCGGGGGCTGACGCTCAATGGCAATGACTTTACCCGCCAAGTAGCAGGCACATTCCATGTGCCGTCCGCAAGTTGCAGGGAACGGCACATGGAATGTGCCTACTACTTTCCAAAGTCAGTGACATTGGGCTGACGCCGCCCGGCTCACCGTGTATTCTACGAGCCTGATTTGTCCCGTCCCGTCATCCCGACTTGCTTCGCTGGAAACGAGTTCGCCATGTTTCTGTTCTCCTGGCTGACCGGCTTGATGCGTCGTTTGAGTTCCCCGGTGAAGTCGCGGCGTGCCGCGCGGCCCCGCCTGTCTCCGGTCTCTCGTGTGGAACGACTGGAACCGCGGCAGTTGCTGTCGGCCGCGGCCGTCGGCCCCGAGTTCCGGGTCAACACCACCACGGCGGGCGATCAACGAACGAACACCACCGGCCAGGGGGGATCGATGGCGCTGGACGCGGCCGGGGACTTCGTCGTCACCTGGACGAGCGCCGGTCAGGACGGCAGCGGCCAGGGCATCTATGCGCAGCGGTACAACGCGGCGGGGGTGGCGCAGGGGGTCGAGTTCCGGGTCAACACGACCACGGCGG
>JAYTIB010000666.1:0-3675 GCA_043732205.1 Schlesneria sp.
CAGGAAGATTTTGAGCGGCTTCTTTTCGGTCTTGCGGATCAGCGCGGGATAGACGTGGCCGCCGCGAATGTTGGTGAAGCTGCCGATGTGGCTGATGACCCTGCGAAACTGATCGGGCCGCTCCCACGCGAGAGTGAAGGCGCAGATGCCTCCCGAACTGATGCCGCACGTGCCGCGACCTTCCGGATCGTCGGTGAGCTTGAGCTGGTGCTTCTCACACAGCGCGGGGAGGACTTCGTCGATCACGAACTTCGAGTACTGATCGCCCAGCGAATCGTATTCAAAACTGCGGTTGCTGCGCCCCTTCTGATCAGGCTGAGCGGGCGGGATGTTGCCCGGGTTCAGGAAGACTCCAATCGTGACGGGCATTTCTTTCCTGTGGATCAGGTTGTCGAAGACGACCGGCACTCGGAACTGGCCGGTCGGGTTCTGATAGCCGCCGCCGTCGTGAAAGACCATCAGGCACGCGGGCTTCGAGCCGTCGTACTGCGCGGGGACATAGACCCAGTAATCGCGCTCGGTGCCGGGGAAGACTTTCTCGCTGATCCACTTCCCCTGCGTGACTTTTCCCTGCGGCACGCCTGCCTGCGGTTGTGAGTCGGGGCCGAGCTTGTACTCATCGGCCGCGAACAAAGACGACGTGACGAGCAGCGCGAGACAGCAATCGCGGGCGAGAGACTTCGCGAGCATCGGGATGGTCCTTCGGTGGGTGAGAGTCGTATCGGGGGACACGGCTACGTTAGGCCAGCCGCATGTCGAACGCAACGACACGCTCTTTGGAGTGCGGTGGTGTCCCAAGTTGTCTCACGCTCCGAGCAGGAGGGTCATGTCACGCCACTGGGCTTGCCCCAGTGGTTCAATGGCTTCTGCACTACTTGTCTATTTGTTTTGTTGGAGGCAGTAGCGCAGAAGCCGTTGAACCACCGAGACAAGCTCGGTGGCGGACCCGCAAGTGGTCGGTTGCAATCGCCACAACGTGCGTTACCATGCTCGGCCGACTTGGGTGCTCGGGGCGTGTCGCCTCGGGAGAATAGGGAAGACGGTGCAAATCCGTCGCGGTCCCGCCGCTGTAACCGGGGACGAACACCGCAACCGCCACTGGGCATGAGGCTCGGGAAGGCGCGGTTAGTAGACTGATCCGGAAGCCAGAAGACCTGCCCAGATGTCGATCCCAATGGCCTGCGGTACTCGCTTCGGACGAGACGTGGCGGTCTGACTGTCGCTCCGTACACACAGCCCGGTGATGCCCTGCATTGAGGCTCACGGTTGCCGGCGTGACGTTGCGCGGTGAGCGGCTGCGCCTTTCTCCCGCGATCTCCGTCGGCCGGTGTTTGGCAACGGAGAATTGTCATGTCCGAACGTCAGAGTGTCTGTACCCCTTCCCGGCAAACCTCGTCCGCAATGTGCGACGACGTGACTCGCCCAAGCCGCCCGATGCCATCAACGCTTCGTCGTGCGCGGCGTCGCGGTTTTACGCTGATCGAGTTGCTGGTGGTGATCGCGATCATCGCGGTCCTCATCGGCCTGCTGCTGCCGGCCGTCCAGCAGGCGCGCGAGGCCGCGCGGCGAACCCAGTGCAAGAACAACCTGAAGCAGCTCGGGCTGGCGCTGCACAACTATGCCGAGACCTACGCCGGTGCGCTTCCGTGCTACCGGATCGACGATGCGAAGTTCATCGCCAATGCCTCGGCCTATCCGTCGGTGGGGCAGGCCCGGTTCTGGTTCGGCAATGTCAATTACGATCTTCCCGCGGCCCAACAGCTTGACTTCTCGAAGGGGCAGCTTGCCCCGTACATGGAAACGAACTACGCCTCCTACCAGTGTCCGGATTTCGGACCGACGCAGGTCGACACCGTCCGGTTTGGACGCATGGCCAGCGGCTATGGATACAACGGCCGCTATCTGGGATACGGCATCAACTACGACTGGTCGAACTGGCCGAGCGTGAAGGCGACCGCGGACTTCGCCCAGTTGCGGGATATCCAGCAGTTGACGCAGACCATTGCGTTCGGCGATTCCGCGCAGGTGGACTTCGCGCTGTCGTTTCAGGAGACTTGGCTGCTGGAACCGCCGAGTCAGAACTATCCGACGACGCATTTCCGGCACACGGACACGGCGAATGTGGTGTTCCTGGATGGACACGTCGAGTCGCGGGCGCGGAACTTCAAGATCAGCATTCCCGGCACAAACTGGATGAGCTCTTCGCAGGCCGGCCGGATGGAGGAGAAGCGGCTGGGCTACGTCAGCGACGGGAACCTCGGCGATCCCCTCAAGCAGGACGAGTTGTACGACCGGCAGTAAGGCATCGGCGTGGGAATAACTGTCGCATTGTCGTCTTTCGCTCCGCGAAAGAACGTCCTTTCGCGGAGCGAAAGACGACAGTAATTGATGCGCCGATCCAAAGGCATCCAGCCTCTGACCGCCTCGCGCTGCCGCGACTTCGACTGTTTGTTTGACCGAGACATTGAGTGGAAACCAGCCGTTGCCGCAGAGGCGCGGCTCGAAATAGGAGTTTCAGTGATGCGAGATTATCGAACGTGGCTTGCGATCGGCGGGCTGTTGCTGGCAACGCGATTGTTGTATCCGGTCCTGGCCGGTGATCGTTCCTCGCGAGTCTACGAGGAGGAGCGTCAGAACTTCGTCTTCGTCTGCCGCGAATCGGGCGAGACGTTTGTCATGCGGGCTAAGAACGTCACGGAAAAACACCCGCGCACGGGGCGGCCCACGCTGATGCCGGGCCTGTACTGCGGACAGTGCAAGAAGTGGCGTGCCTCGCCGCCGCTCAATGTGCTGCAACAGAATCCTTCCGCGAGTCTTTGCCCGACTCACAAGATCCCGATGACCAGCGATGGCCCGCCGCCGACGGTTGCAAAGTGACCCATGAAACCGGTGCCGATCCTGATGAGTTGGAGCGGTGGCAAGGACTGTGTCCTGGCGCTGGACGCGCTGCGACGCGATCCGCTGTTTGAAGTCGTCGGACTCGCCAGCGGTGTTTGTCGTGAGACGGGCCGGATCGCGATTCACGAGGTTCGCCGCGAATTGATTCGGGAGCAGGCGGCGGTGCTCGGGCTGCCGCTCGACGAGGTCGAGTTGTCGTCTCAACCGTCCAACGCCGAGTACGAGTCCACATGGCAAGCGTATTACTGGCAACGACACGCAGCGGGCGTGAGCCATGTCGCCTTTGGAGATCTGTTCTTGGAGGATATTCGAGCTTATCGAGAACGGTTCCTTGGTTCGGTCGGGATGCGGGCCGTCTTTCCGTTGTGGGGACAGCCGACACCCGCGCTCGCTCGCGATGCCATTGCCAACGGCCTGCAGGCGGTGGTGTGCAGTTGTGATCCGCAGCGGTTGGATCGCCGCTTCGCGGGCCGGTTGTTCGACCGACAGTTGATGGATGAGCTTCCCGCCGACTGCGATCCCTGCGGCGAGAACGGTGAGTTTCACACGTTCGTGTTTGACGGACCGGGGTTCTCGCGACCGGTCCCGTGGAGACGCGGTGAAATCAGTCGCCGCGGTACTGTCGACTTTTGCGATCTGCTTCCGTTACAACCTGAATAATCTTGCCGACCCTTGGGCCGGCCTTACTGCTGCGAAGGATCATCATGCCGCAACCACGACTTCTGTTCCTGCTCTGCCTGTTGGTGTACACACTCATCGTCCGACTGTTGCCGTACG
>JAYTIB010000667.1:0-9516 GCA_043732205.1 Schlesneria sp.
GACGCTTTTTGAAGTTGCGGTGTTTTGGATTTACGCCCCAACGGGGCAGCCCTAAGTTAGCCCAGGGCAAGCGACCATCGGGAGCGCCGCCCTGGGTAGCGACCGTCACAGATTCTGGAGCCCTGAAGGGGCGGCCCTATGCCGTTCGGTTGAATAGTGCCGCCCCTTCAGGGCTTGGTATTTCCTGTAATCCACCAACCCAGGGCGGTGCCTTGGGCTGGCATAATATCGCCCCTTTGGGGCTGAAATCCCAAAACGCGTAACTTCAAAAAGCGCAAGCGACGGCGGGCGCGCCACGAGTCTCCGAATTCATCACGCTGTGAAGCATCCGCCCTCGCTTACGCTGCGGGTTACTTGGCGGGTTCGGCGGGCTTCGGCTTTTCCGCGTCCCAGATGCGGGCCAGCAGTGCGTAGACCTCGGGTTCATCCTGTTTCAGTTCGGCCCGGTTGAACGGGAAGAAATCGTTGGTCCCCAGATACGACTCGCTCATCTCGGCGAAGAACTCCTTTTGGTTGGTCAGCGCGTAGTGCCGTGTCTTGCGCCCGTTGATGTGCAGCACGCTCTCGAAGCGTCCGCTCTGCTTCACCTGCTCCCACACCGCCTTGATTTCGGGGTTTTCGAAATCCAGCACCTGGTCGTGATAGGCGTGCGCCAACTCGTGCATCACGGACCACGGTTGCACGCGCTGGTGGCCACGGCTGACAAAGTCGGCCGCATCCGGGATGTGAACGCATTTGGCGAGCCGCTCGTCATACCCGTTGGCCTTCAGCCAGCCGGCACTCGGGTGATACTGGGCGGGCCTCAGACCGCCGTGAGTCCGATCCAGCCAGATCGTCACCTGTTGCAATCGCTCCAGCTTGTCGGCCGCCATCGCCAGCTTGATGTCGGCCAGCCGGTTGGTGATGAGTGCCAATGCGGTCTTGCCGATCTCGGCGGCATCGCCACCGTCCACCAACCGCTCGTCGACTTGAATCGTCCACCCTTCGATCGAGCGCGTCAGATGCGCTTTCGGCTTCGGCCGGGGCTCTTCCGCGGCAAGGGCTGCCGTCGCGCCCAAGCACACCGTCACGATCGCCAACCAGTTGAAGTTCATGCCGTGTGATTCCCGATTCGAGAACAAGATGGAACAAAACATTGGCCACCGACGCCCGCAGTGTCACGCCTCATTCGTGAGTTGCCGCCGAGCGCAGTGTTTCTGACAAAGGCGGGGCGGGGCGCTTCCGATGATTGACCGCCGTTCGGTTGTTCGACAGACGCATCGGAAGTCGCATCGGGATAGCCTTGATTGACCTTGTCAGGTGCGCGACCTATAGTCAACCCCGATGATGTTTGTTGGAAACCGTGGTTGTCGCCCAGTCGGATGTCGGATGAGTGACGGGCAAGTTGGAAGGATGAATGGTTGCTTGAAGTCATGGAGCAGGTTCCGTCGCGTTTTGAAGATCTGGGGCTCGGCGAAGATTCGCTGGCCGCAATTCGGTCAGTGGGGTATGTGACCCCCAGCCCGATTCAATCCGCATTTATTCCCATTGCAATGACCGGCCGGGACTGCATCGGGCAGGCGCGGACCGGCACCGGAAAGACCGCGGCATTCGTGCTGCCCATCTTGGAGCGGATCGATTTCGACGATCTCCGCACCCAGGTCTTGGTTCTGACCCCGACCCGCGAACTCAGCCAACAGGTGGCGGATGAAGCCGTGCGATTGTCGGTCAACCACGATGTGTCGACCGCCTGTTGTGTCGGCGGTCGGCCCCTGAAGCCGCAGATTACGGCGCTGAGCCGCGGAGCCCAGATTGTCGTGGGCACCCCCGGCCGCGTCATCGATCTGATGACCCGCCGGTATCTGCAACTGGGCCACCTGAAAGTCTGCGTGCTGGATGAAGCCGACCGAATGCTCGACATCGGGTTTCGGCCGGACATCGAAAAGATCCTGCGGCAGTGCCCGGCGGAACGCCAGACACTACTGCTGTCGGCCACGTTGCCGCCCCCCGTCGAACGGCTGGCCCGCCGCTACATGCGCGACCCCGAGCGGATCGACATGTCCATCAGCACGGTCGACAGCGAGACCATCGACCAGTACTACATCTCGGTCGACCCCGACCGGAAGTTTCGCGTGCTGGTCCAGTTGCTGATCCAGGAACGACCCCAGCAGGCGATCGTGTTCACGCGTACGAAACGCGGCGCCGAAGAGGTCTTTCGACGTTTCGCGGGCCGGCTGCCCAATGCGGCGTTCATTCACGGGGATCTGGCGCAGAGCGCCCGTGACCGTGTGATGAAGGAGTTCCGCGATGGCGAAATCCGGCTGCTGATCGCCACCGATGTGATGGGACGCGGGATCGATGTGAGCGGCATCTCACACATCATCAACTTCGACATCCCCGAAGACTGCGATGACTACGTGCATCGCATCGGCCGCACCGGCCGCCTGTCATCGATCGACATGAAGGGGACCGCGTTCACGTTCGTGTCGCTCAGTGAGGGTGACCTGCTGACCAACATCGAGAAGCGTGTCGACCGAATCTTGGAGCCGTACAAGGTCCAAGGGTACGAACCTCACGTTGCCCGTCCGCGCCGAGTGCATGTCGACGAACTCCCTTCGTCCCGCCCGGTGATCCAGGCCGTCAACGACGAGGACTTCTGGACGGTCGATTGACGCGGCTCGCCGGTATTGATCGGCCCGTAAGACGGATTTCCAATCCGTCCGCCATTGACCGCCTGTTGTAACACATGGGGTACGCTTTCAGCGTGCCCGTTTTCTTTGGGCTGGAGCACGTTGAAAACGTGCTCCACGTCCATGTTCAACAGGCTGATGACGGACGGATGGTTGACGGACGGATGGGAAATCCGTCCTACGTGATTGATGGTTGATTTCTTGCGGGCTGCCTGAGTTCCTCACGGATCGCAGTCGCCAGCCGAGTCAGATCCTCGTCCTGGTGGGCGGCGGTCACGACGATCCGCAGGCGCGATGTGTCGCGCGGGACGGTCGGAGGGCGGATCGCCCCCACCAGAAAGCCCCGCTGCTCCAGTCGCGCGGCCACGTTCACGGCTGCCTGCGGATCTCGCAGGATGACGGGGACGATCGGACCGACCGACGCGGCGACCGTCTCCACGTCCGCCGCGCGCAATTGGTTTCGAAAGAACGCTGACGCTTCCGCCAATCGCGTCCGCCGCTGCGGCTCGGCGGCAATGATGTCCAGTGCGACCGTCGCGGCCGCGCAGACCGCCGGGGCGAGTGCCGTCGAATATATTTGTGTCCGGGCCCGGTTCCACAGAAAGTCGACCAAGCCCGACGAGCCCGACACGAATCCCCCCTGGGCTCCGACCGCCTTGCTCAGCGTGCCGATCCGTACGGCCACGCGGTCCTCCACGCCGAGAGCCTCGCACGCCCCGCGTCCCTGTTCGCCGAAGACGCCGGTCGCGTGCGCTTCGTCGACGATCAGTGCGGCTCCGCAACGCCCGGCGATGTCGCACAGTTCCGGCAGCGGGGCGATGTCCCCGTCCATGCTGAAGACAGAGTCGGTGACGATCCAGCGACGGCGGACCGGGCCGTCCTTCTTCAATTCGCGTTCCAGGGTTGACAGGTCATCGTGCCGGTAGACACGCAGCGCGGCCTGGGACAACCGGCAACCGTCGACCAAGCTGGCGTGATTGAACCGATCACACAAAATCAGATCACCCGGACCGCACAGCGCGGCGATCGTCCCCACGTTGGCCGCCATCCCCGTGGGAAACAGCAGCGCGGCGGACTGGCCTTCGAACCGGGCGATCCGCTGTTCCAATTGCTCATGCCACGGAGTCCGTCCGCAGACGACGGGACTGGCTCGAGCGCCGACACCGCCGGCCTGCAGCGCTTCCACGGCCGCGGCGACGACTCGGGGATCACTCGCCAGATTCAGATAATCGTTCGAGGCGAAGTCGAGAACGGCGCGGCCGTCCACTTCGCAGCGGCCATCCGTCAGCAACCGGGTCACGCGGCGACGACGCAACAGCCCCTGCGAGTCCAATTCGCCCAAGGCATCGGCGATCCAGGGAAGCGACGGGGACATTCAGACAGCCATGACAACAGGATTGTTTCGCGAGACGGTCGTTCTTGCGCGTTGAGACAAGATCAATTCCCACCGTTGGGGACGACTCGCCTGTTCCGCGTTTAAGGAGCACCCTCGAAGCTGCGCCGGTATTCGAGGAACAATCCCAGAAAGGTGACCGCCACGAGCACCGGATACCACCAACCCAGATACGAATTGAACAGAATGGTGAAGAATGTGAGACGATCCACATAGACCGAGACGGAGTAAGCCACGGCGGCCAGAAGCAAGAATGAAAGCAATGCACACTTCCCCGTTGTCTTGCCATTCGCGCGGTACGCGAGCCAGGTGGCAATCGCAGCCGCCACGATGTTGGAACCGGCGAAGATTCGCAGGTCGCTGAACAGCCGTTCAAGAATGTTGTTGTAGTGGTCACGCACGTTCTGTTTCCATTGCACGACTTTGGCCAACAACGGATTCTTGAACGGCTGCAAAACGGCGGGAGCGCGCCGGCCCGTCAGTTCGGCGATGTAGTCCGCGGGATTCCGGCGGTACTCGGCGAATTCACGTTCGAAGGTGGCGACTTGATCTTTGGTCAGCAGCCTGCGGACAACCGGAGTCTTGAACGCCTCTTCGGCGAGATCAACGGCCGGGGCGGCGAACTTCAGCGTCTTGGCGGTGACGAAGTCTCGGGCCAAGTGATCAATGTGTCGACGACCAAGAAATGTGTACACAAAGAACGCCACGAAGAAGAGGGCAACCACGGGATTGGCGATGAGCATCATTCGGCGCACGTCATTCCTCGTTCACTTGGCGGAGTCATTGGGCGCTGGATTCCAGTTCGTCGAGAAGTCCGCGGTAGTATCCTGATTTCGCGCGACTGACCGCAATGCGACCCAGACGTTCCAATCGTCCGGGTTGCTGCTTCGCTCAATGGGGGCATCATCGCTCATGCCACTCCGTTGCGAATGCGGGCTGTGCCTTGACTTCTGTCGACGGTGGCCCATACTTGGGCCGCGTTTCAGGGAGCCGGGTCTCCCGAGGGGACGAGAAGCTACCCCTTGCTGCGGCGGGGTCGTGTGAACCGGGTCAGGCCCTAACCGGAGCAGCCCTAAGCATCAGATTTCGGGTGTGGTAGGGGGTAGCTTCCCGTCTCGTTGGTTGAAGACTGTTGCTCGCGCTGAGAGTTTCTTGCTCCGCATTCTCCCAATGTTTTGTCATTGCTCGACGAGTGCGAAGGCTGGCCGAATCGGTTTGCGATCATGCGTCGCGCACGAAATCGAATCGCCCCGCGTCTCACGGCATGAATCCTCATCGATCTCCGTCGGCCACGGTTGCACGATCGAATGAATCCTTCGATGATGTGCCCCGCCAAGCCGGGATGATCAGACGACTGATGGACAACCGTGTCGTGGATGGCTGACACCGACGAGCAACCGAGGAGCAACGATGCGCGACTTTGACTACGCCGCCCCCTCCACCCTGGCGGATGCGCTGGCCCTGATGGCCGGTGCCAATGGTTCCGCCCGCCCTCTGGCTGGCGGCACGGATCTGATCGATCACGTGCGGACGGGACGATTGTCGCCCGACCTGTTGATCGACGTCAAAAAGCTCGCCGAGATGAACGTGCTCGAAGCGAACTCCGACGGACTCCGTTTGGGTGCGGCCGTTCCCTGCTGGCGAGTCATCGGCAGCGACGCAATTACCCGCGACTATTCGGCCCTGGTCGACAGCAGCCAGATCATCGGTGGCATCCAGATTCAGAACCGCGCCAGCATCGGCGGCAATCTGTGCAACTCGGGGCCGGCCGCGGATTCGATTCCCAGCATCATCGTGCTGGGCGGTCGGTGTGTGATCGCCGGAAAGACGGGCACTCGCGAAGTTCCCGCCGAATCGTTTTGCACGGGACCGGGAAAGAATGTTCTGCAACCGGGCGAGTTGCTGGTGGAGTTGAAGTTTCCCGCGCGGGCCGCGCACAGCGGTTCGCACTACCGCCGGTTCATTCCCCGCAACGAGATGGACATCGCCGTAGTTGGCGTCGCCGCCTCGGTGACGCTCGACGACAGTGGTGAACGAGTCACTGCGGCCCGCATCGCGCTGGGTGCCGTCGGCCCGACGCCCCTGTTCGCCGACGACGCGGCGGCGGCCCTGATCGGCCAGCCGTTCAACGATGAATCGATCGCCAAGGCGGTCGCGGCGGCGAAAGCGATTGCCACGCCGATCACCGACATGCGCGGCACCGCCGAATTCCGGACTCACTTGGTCGGCGTGCTGGTCGCGCGGGTTCTCAACGCCGCCGTCGCCCGGGCTCGCGGCCAAACCGTCTGCTACAAGCCGGGACATTAGCGCGTCGTCACCCGCGACGATGCGAAGTAGCCACGGTCGCCAGACCGTGGGCGACAGACTCGACTTCCACGATTCACCCACGCTCTGGCGAGCGTGGCTACTACCCTTGATTGATTTGTTGACGAGCAACGGCTCAGCATCCCGGTCGAATACCGAATCATTCCTCCCCGGCGTTTTTCCAGACCGCGCAGAGAAAGTGCAGCATCATGGCGAAGAAGCGAGTGGTCTCTGTAACGATCAACGGTGATGCCGTTGAATTCCTGTGCGAGCCGCGGCAGACGTTGCTCGAAGTCCTGCGGGACAATCTCGACATGACCGGCACGAAGGAAGGCTGCTCCAACGGCAACTGCGGTGCCTGCACCGTGTTGCTCGACGGACGCCCCGTCACCAGTTGCCTGGTCCTGGCGATGGAAGCCGAGGGGACGGAGATCCGCACGATCGAAGGGGTCGCCTGTGGCAGTCATCTCGACGCCGTGCAGCAGGCGTTCCTCGAAGGGGCCGCGTTGCAGTGCGGCATCTGCACTCCCGGCTTCATCATGCAGACCGAAGCCCTGCTGGCCGACAACCCGCAACCGACCGAAGAGGAAGTGCGCTTCTATCTCGCGGGCAACCTGTGCCGCTGCACCGGATACGACAAGATTGTCCGGGCGGTCCTGGACGCCGCCGACAAGCGCTGCGCCGCGTTGAACAACTGACTCAGCCTGACTGACGAATCACAACCGGCGACCGATCAATCCTCGCCCGTCTTCCGAACCAACCCACTCTTCCCCGAGGGAAGGAACTCGCAATATGACAACGAACGGCAAGCCCAAGTACAAGGTGATTGGAACCCGACCCATCCGTCACGACGGCGTCGACAAGGTCACGGGGCGGGCCAAATACGGGGCCGATATCCGCCTCACCGGGCTGCTGTACGGGGTCGTCCTGCGCAGCCCGCACGCCCACGCGAAGATCACGCGGATCGACACGTCGCGCGCGGCGGCGCTGCCCGGTGTGCGGGCCATCGTCACGTCCGCCGATCTGCCCACCCAGGGCGACCGCATGGTGGAGCTGGGCGAAGGGTCCGTCAACATGCGGCACCTGAGCGCCAATGTGCTGGCCCACGACAAGGTGCTCTACAAGGGACACGCCATCGCCGGTGTGGCGGCCGACTCGGTCCATATCGCCGAAGAAGCCGCGAAGCTGATCGACGTCGAGTATGAACTGCTCGAACCGGTCCTCGACGTGCTGGCCGCCATGCGTCCCGATGCGCCCATTCTCAATGACGATGTCCGCACGGACTCGATGGGAACCGGTCCGGCGGCGGCCTCTGATCGACCGACGAACATCGCCAAACAGATCGTCTTCGAAAAGGGCGATTTGCGGGCCGGATTCGCGTCGGCGGAAGTCGTGCTGGAACGCGAATTCCGCACGGCGACCGTGCATCAGGGCTACATCGAACCCCACAACGCCACGGCCCTGTGGAATCCGAACGGCAAGGTCACGGTCTGGATGAGCACCCAGGGGATCTTCACCGCCCGCCAGCAGACCGCCGAACTGCTGCGCATTCCCGTGTCGGATGTGAAGGTCGTGCCGATGGAAATCGGCGGCGGGTTTGGCGGCAAGATCTCGGTTTACCTGCCTCCCGTCGCGGCGGCGCTTTCGAAGAAGACCGGCCGTCCCGTTCAGATGATCATGGACCGCGCCCACGTCTTCGAAGCGACCGGCCCCACACCCGCCTCGTACATCCGCATCAAGCTGGGGGTCACGCGCGACGGCCGGATCACCGCCGGTGATGCGTATCTGGCGTATGCCGCCGGTGCCTATCCCGGCTCGCCGATCGGTCCCGGCTGCATGTGCGTGTTCTCGTGTTACGACTTCCCCAACGCGCGGGTCGAGGGATACGACGTCTGTGTCAACAAGCCGCGAACCAATGCCTACCGCGCCCCCGGTTCGACGAATGTGGCGTTCGCGATCGAATCCGTGATCGACGAAGCCTGCCAGCAGTTGGGCATCGATCCAGCCGCGTTCCGCTTGAAGAACGCCATGAAAGAAGGCTCGCGCCGCGTCGACGGACCGGTCTATGCGCGGATCGGCATGGTCGAAACCGTCGAAGCCATCCAGGCCAGCGAGCATTACCAGTCGAAGCTGACGGGACCGCACCGCGGACGCGGCATCGCCACAGGTTTCTGGTTCAACGTCGGCCTGAAATCCGCGGTCACCGCCACGGTGACGAATGACGGCACGGTGATGCTGATCGAAGGGTCGACCGACATCGGCGGCACGCGGACATCGATCGCCATGCAACTGGCCGAGACACTCGGCATCACCGCCGAAGAGGTCACTCCGACGGTGGTCGACACCGACAGCGTCGGCTACACCGACGTCACGGGGGGCAGCCGCGTCACGTTCGCCACCGGGATCGCGGCGGTCGAGGCGGCCAGGGACATTCAACGGCAATTGGTCATCCGCGCCGCGGAACTGTGGGAGGTCGAACCGGCCACCGTCCGGTACGAAGACGGCGGCGTCAGTGGCCCCGATGGCAAGCGCATGACGTTCAAGGAACTGGCCGCGAAGCTGCCCGAAACGGGCGGTGCTGTGATCGGCAACGGCACTTCCAGCAAGGCCCAGCAAGGGGGTGCGTTCGGAACGCACTGCGTCGACGTCGAGGTCGATCCCGACACCGGCAAGGTTCAGATCCTGCGTTACACGGTCGCCCAAGACGTCGGCACGGCGATTCATCCCAGCTACGTCGAAGGACAACTGCAAGGCGGCGCGGTGCAGGGAATCGGTTGGGCGTTGAACGAAGAGTACTGGTATGACGACCGCGGCGCGATGCGCAATTCAACGTTTCTCGATTACCGCATCCCGACCTGCTACGACGTCCCGATGATCGACACGATCCTGGTCGAAGTCCCCGATCCGCAGCATCCGTACGGAGTGCGCGGCGTCGGCGAAGTCCCCATCTGCCCACCCCCGGCCGCCATCGCCAACGCCATTGCGGCCGCCATTGGTGTCCGCATGCAGCAACTCCCCATGTCGCCACCGCGCGTCATGGCCGCGCTGTGGGAGAAGCAGAAAGGTTAGGATCGGCGCAGAATTGATTGTCGTGTGGCGTACAGCGTGTCAAAGGCGAGCGAGGACTTTCCGGAGCCGGACAGGCCGGTG
>JAYTIB010000668.1:0-9510 GCA_043732205.1 Schlesneria sp.
AACGCCGCGTCCGGATAGCCCTGATGCAACTCCCAATGCCCGTCTGTTTTCTGCTGCCGTGACAACCAGAGCAAACCCTGTTTGATCGCCCGCTCGGCATCCGGAGTACCGCCCATCCGTTCGAGGCTCGCCCCGCGGGTGCGCGGATTGCGGGTTTGCAGCGATTGGCCGACATCCACCGGTGATACGCCGACCCGCGCGGCTCCGTTCGGCTCGCCGACATCCGACGGTGTCTTGTTCACCGGAACAGTGGTCGTCGACGGACCCGCGGTGATGGGAATGGAGATCGCCTGGATCTTGCGTCCCTGATTGGCCGCCTTTTCACCCGGTGTCAGCCAACTGGCGATCAGCGGATCGCCGTCACCGACCGGACGGGTTGAGAACAGGATGAAGCCCAGCGCGACCATCAGCACGCCATGCACCACCAGACTGACGACGAGTCCAAAGCCGCCGGTCGACAGATCGCGTCGCATGCGCTCGACCCACGATCGGATCTGCAGACGTTCCTTCAGTGGTTCGAAGTCCACTGAAAAGCGCCGGCGTGGCGGCTTGCGCGGGGGACTCGGCGTGGGATCGGTGGACGACATGCGACAGTGGTCTCGGTGATGGGAATCCGGTGCGAAAGTCTAGGCAATCGTCGTTCGCCACGCCACCGGAAGCCGTGTCAGCGGGAGTCAGGGGTAGCGGTACAGTTTGAATTAGTCATTACCGTCGAGCGGTTCATGCGACGTCTTGGTCAAGTTTGGCTTGGGTGGCGACAGCACCAAAGCCACGATAATCGCCACGCCGGAAGCGAAGGTTAGGCCGCAAGCCACTCCATAGAATCGACTCACCGAGGAAAGCCTACCTAAATGGGTGCTGATATCCGTATCGGAGATCGGCAATCCTGTTGATTGGCTTTTCAGAAGTTCGG
The DNA here is from genome assembly GCA_043732205.1 of Schlesneria sp. Classification (GTDB taxonomy): domain Bacteria; phylum Planctomycetota; class Planctomycetia; order Planctomycetales; family Planctomycetaceae; genus Schlesneria. The sequence goes on from JAYTIB010000668.1 coordinate 914, forward strand.
CTCGGGTCTCAATCTGCTGGATAGGGATTCCAAAATGGCAGACAGCGCAGAAAAACGAACTCATTCCCACAAGTAGAATCGCGAGAATAAGGCTGCTGCGGGCGTAATTGACAGAATTCGTCATGTGTACCTGCCTTTCACGGCCAGTGATTCCACCAACGACAACGCCCCGGTGTTGGGCCGAGGCGTGTTCGTTTGATGGCAATTACACCGCGCTGCCCACCCCCCTCGCGTGCAGGGGCAGTTGTATCCCGCCGCGCACGGGACGCGGGCAACGCGGCGCCGTTTCGGATGATACCAGCCAAGAATTTCAAACGGTACCACTACCGTCAGGGCGCGACGGCCCGCCGAGATTCCGGTTGTCGCCCAACAATTCTCGCCAGGGTTTCCGCGACGAAGTAATTCCCGCCGCCATCCACATGGACCACATCGTTGGGCAGGAACCGCTGCGCCGCCCAGTCACCCGCCTGCTCGAACAGCGGGACCAGATCCACACAACGAACTCCCGCCTCATCGGCCACGTTGCGCATGGCCGCTTGATACGGTGGTCGCCATGTCGGCTGTCCCAGCAGTTGCCGCTGGTCCGGCCAGACGACCAGCAGGGGCTCGCAGTCGTGCTGGCGGCACTCGGTAATCATCGCGTGCAGGTTGGCGGCGAAGTCGTCCAGGCTGACGCGCGGCGTCCATTTGTCGTTGGGATCGAAATAGTTCCACGTCGCCTGCTGCGCCCAGTGCAATTGATCGCGCGTCGCCTGAGATCTCGCCACTTGTTCCCGACACGAAACCAGCCATCGCCACGCCCGACTCTGATCCAGGATCGGCAGGCTCCGCGCCGCGCCGGACCGCCGCGCGTGCTCCTTGTCGGCCAGGCCGTCCCAGCGCCAACCGTCGTTGTTGCCGAACGTGATCACTGCCAGTTGCGGCTGCCACTTCACGAGTTCCCGCCGCAACCGCTGCCGGCCCTGATACGTCGTCTGACCGGGAATCCCCGCGTTGAGCACTTCGAACGCACCGGGATGTTCTTCATCGAGCATCCCTTGCAACTGGTTCGGCCAGGCGTCGGCGAAGTCGACACCGAACGCGAACGTCGAACTGTCGCCGAAGCAGAGCACCCGCTGCCGCTGTTTCGCCTCGGTGACGGAGACCTCGCGGCTGCGCATCCCATGACTGTTCGACATCATCCCGCCCCACGCCGCCCCACGGTCCGGCGGCAGGACGACGTTCGGCTTCAACCGCCAGAAGCAGTCCGGGTCCGGTTCGAAGATGCTTTCCCCCGGTTCGTTTCCCAGGTAGACGATGATCTGCTCGATCTGCTCGAAGCGTGTTCCGCCGTCGGGCTCCGCGACCAGCAACCGCGCGCCGAACTCCGCCACGATCAGCAGACCGAGCAGCGGGATGATCGAGAAGACGCAGCGCTTGAGGAACGACAACGGCGTTCGTGCCGCGGACGGTTTCCGCCGCGCCGAATTCACGCCACCCGCCGCGAAATCCGCAGCCACGTTCGCACTTGTTGCCATCGCATCCATGCGAGCACTCCCACTTCGGACTCCGCGTCCGTCCCACTCCGGGACGACAGCGGCGGGTTGTAGCAATTCCCCAGTTCACCGCACAGAGGGCTTCGTGTCTCATCAGGTTGTCAGCCTCAGGGCGGATGAACTTTGGGAGTGCTCCGGCTTGACGGAGCTTTGGAATTTTGGATTGCGGCAAAGCCTCTTTGGCATTTCGCTTCAAACGGGAGAGTCCGCAGACACCAAAGAAAAGCGGCCGGGCCGCATTCCAAAGCTCCGTCAAGCCGGAGCACTCCCAAAGGGGTGTCGCTTGATTGAGGGTTGGTCATTCTCAGGCCGCCACTGTCCAACCTTTTGCTTTCCAAGTCGAATCATCATCCTTGCGGCGTCAACACCCGTCGGTCGAGTCCCCGAAAGGAGCCGGTATCAGCATGCGCATCGCCATCAAATCCGCCGCCCACTTTCGAGCCAGCTTCGAACCCTTCGCCGGCACGATCCTGAACGTCGATGCCCAGGCGATCCACACCCACGATTTCAAGAAGCTCCACTATCGCAAGCGGACCTGCCCCGTCTTCCCGGTCGAGATCCCGCCGCGATGGTGAAGTCGCAAGCGACGCATGGATCAGAGGTCACGCCATGCCGCCGCTCATGTTTCAACGGCGTGCCTCGCCCTTCGCCCCGAGCCGAAGAACTCAGAAGCTCGCCTGAATCTGGCTGCGAGCCGGTTCTTGACGGCATTGATCCAAGGCAGATCGGATGGCGTGTGCGGACTCGACTTTGAGTCGTGCAAAGGCGGATGTCTCGGCGCGGTGGTCATCGAGTCGATAGTCGGCCTTGATCCGATCCGAATGCAAATCGCCCAGCAGCGAGCCCGCGCGAACCGCATCAGGTTGTCCGGAGCCTTGCAGCATTCGAGCCACGAGCACGTGAGCGTTGGCGTTGCGAGCCACCGGATGGCCGATGTCTGCCAGGAACTCGCCGGCCAGATGAAAGGCCCCGTAGTACGCGCGACTCACGGCGCTGCGAAGGGACGCGGGCTCGGCGGATGTCGCCAACTTTCCCGCCAATTGGATGAAGTCGTTGCCGTTCATGGCCGCGGACAAACTGAGAGGCGGAGATCGGGGAACCGGCCGGAAAACTCCCGAGCCACTCGCTCGTGCCACTCGCATTGCCGACGGATGATCTCCTGCGGCTCGCCAGTCGCCTCGACAGTCAACACCACCCAACTTTCGCGCGGACACTCAGGGTCGGACATCCGGTCAACCGTGACAGTGCCGGGAAACAATTGTCCGGTCAAACGCAAGACATCGCTGAAATCGACGGGTGGACCTATTTCATCCACCGGCGGTCCGGCAACGACAAGAGTCATGTGTCAATTCTCCTGACAACAGTCGAACAGGGGAGATATTCCCCGCATCTCGGGCGAGTCCTATTCGATCAACCCCCGCGCGCCTTCGTGGACCTGGTTGGAGCAGATCTTCAGGACAATCGAGTGACACGCGTGGAGGGTTGGGAACCGAGCTAAACACGCAGAACGATACCCGCTTCGCCCGAGACTTCCCACTGCCGACCGTCACCGACGTCTCAAGGATATGCCACTTGCCAGAAGTGCCTGACCCCGGCTTTGATTCACGACCGCACGGCCTGTCGTCAGTCGTCCCTCCGGAGATTGTTGTTGCGGTCGAGATCGATCAGGCGTTCGAGCAGGGTGGTGTCGCCGCGGAGCTGTTCGCTTCGTCTGATTTCGGCCATGTGGCGGGAGTGGCGGAAAAACCTCACGCTCGATTTGACACGGTGTGATCTCGACCTAGAGTTGCCCGGCATTCGTGGTCAGTCATCCTCGTGGGCTCGAAGGACAATCAAACATGGACTCAGCATTGGTTTTGGTGGGACGTATCTGGGGGCCGTGCTCCTGGATTCTGCTTGTGTCGGCGGGCGTCGTCGGGCTGGTGGCTTTGGTGAGCCCCAAGACATTCCGGCGCGTTGCCGAGTGTGGCGGTGCCTGGTGTGATTCCAGCAAGGTGCTGGCACGCCTCGACAAACCCATTGATGTGGACGCGATGGTTCTGCCCCACAGCCGGCTGCTGGGAGCGTCGGTGATCGCCGCCGTCGCGGTTCTCTGCTTCCAACTCGCCGTGCGCTAACCGCCGGTTGAAAAACGTGGGATAGGCATCCAGCCTGTCGTTTTCATTGGGGAATCACAGGCTGAAAGCCCATCCCGGATTATTCACCACGAAATACACGAAATACACGAAAGCCTCGAACGGGAAGCAGAGACGAGCGATCTCATCCCAAGTGACCGCATTGGCACGACGCGCGACGTCTTGAGATGCCTTGGTCGAAACTCTCTTCACTTTCGTGTCTTTCGAGTATTTCGTGGTTCAACTCGTGAATCATCCGGGCCATGCCACGAAGTTCTTCAACCGGCCTTCAGGCAAATCAAACAGGCGTGACTGGCGATAGAGTGTTCGCCGCCACGACTGCCCGGCACGTCTCCCGTCGTCTTGGTGGGGATCGTTGTTGCGGTGGCGTTCGCGCGTGGTGATGCCACCGCGCTCGTCGCGGGCTTCTGACAATGTTCCATCAATGAGGATCGCCCCGCAGTGCCGCTAGATCGGCGATTCGCCCGCCATGATCGGCAGTGTCCCAATTTGACGACCAGACTTCCGAAGTCTCCGAGACTTCGGAAGTCTTTCACAACTTAGGACACTACCCCGTGATCTTCAACGGGACAGTCGCGTTGACGACCAGGCCGCGGGCGGGATCGACACCAAGCTCAGCGAGCCCCTCTTCGCAGAACCACGTCTCCCATGCCGGGGCGAAGTGTTCGTTGCGGTGGCAGACTCCGCGTGCTCTGCGACTCAGCATGCGTCAGAGTCGCATGCAGCGCCGGTAACCCTCTTGCTGTAGCTGAATTCGCAAGAATTCAGACCGCAGACGACGACTCGTAACATTCGTCGAATGTCGAAACGCCTGAATTCTTGTGAATTCAGCTACAAAATGGCTGACGGCGTGGAATGCCAGCGGCTCTTCCGCATCAGGCGGGGGAGAGTCGCACGGACTCGATTCCCCGTTTCGTGTTCGATCCGCATAATGCTCGCCGCTCCTCCGCCCAAGGTCTCGCGACAAGAAGGAATATCCCATGCGTCAGGTTCGGTGGTTGGTTTGTTTGCTGTCGCTGCTCTGTGTGACGATCGAGTTGCCCGCCCAGCAACCGAAGCCGGTCATCCCGCACGCGCAGGACAAGCCGCCGAATGATCCGCGCGATCCCGCGACCGCCGCGAAGATGATGACGGTGCCGGAAGGCTTCTCGGTCGAGGTCGTCGCGGCCGAGCCTGACATCGTCAACCCCGTCGCGATGGCGATTGATGAGCGGGGCCGCTTCTGGATCACCGAGTCGCTCGAATACCCGCGCCGCGAGCCAGGGCCGGGGAAGGACCGCGTGAAGATCCTCGAAGACACCGACGGCGACGGGAAGATGGACAAGTTCACGGTCTTTCTCGACGGCCTCAACATCCCGAGCGGCATCGCGGTCGGACACGGCGGAGTCTGGATCGCGAACTCGCCCGACATCCTGTTCGTCCCCGATGCCGATCGAGACGGCAAGCCCGACGGTCCGGCTCAAGTCGTTGTCACCGGCTTCGGTCGCGCCGATACGCACGAGCTGCCGAACTCGCTCACATGGGGACCGGATGGCTGGCTGTATGGCCTGAACGGAGTCTTCAACTACTCGCACGTGACGTACCCGAAAGATTCGCCGTGGCTGAAGCGGGGCCAAGGGGTGAGGGCTGAGGGGCAAGGGACGGAGAAGGGTGGAGGGGCAAGGGGCGAGGGGCAAGGGACGAAAGGGGATGCGCAAAAGGACGCGGGTTCCAACGATCAGCCTTCCGTCGCCCAGCCCTCAGCCCTTAGCCCTAAGCCCACTTCGGCCCCTCGCCCCTCAGCCCTCGCCCCTCAGCCCCCGACCGAGTTCAAATTCACCTGCGCGATGTTCCGCATCCATCCGCGTACGCGCGAGTTCCAGGTCTTCTGCGAGGGGACGAGCAACCCGTGGGGGATCGCCTTCAACGACGAGGGGGAAGCGTTCGTCAGCGCGTGCGTGATCGACCATCTGTGGCATCTGGTCGAGACCGGCTACTACCACCGTCAGGGCGGTCCGTATCCGCCGTTCACGTGGAAGATCGAAAGCATCGTCAAGCACAAGCATCAGAAGGCGGCCTACTGCGGCATCCACTACTTCGACAGCGACGCCTATCCCGAGCAGTACCGGGGCAAGCTCTACATGGGCAACATCCACGGCGGCTGCATCAACGTCGATCGGATCGAGCGGGATGGCTCGACCTACAAGGGCTTCGGCGAACCCGATTTCCTGACGGCGAACGATGCGTGGTTCATGCCCGTCGTGCAGAAGACCGGCCCCGACGGGTGCCTCTACATTCTGGATTGGTACGACCGCTACCACTGCTATCAGGACGCCAACCGAGACCCCGCCGGCATCGACCGCCTGAAGGGCCGCCTCTACCGGGTCCGCTACAAGGACTCCCCCCGCACGCCCAAGGGCTTCGATCTGGCGAAGGAGACCGACGAGCAACTCATCGACCGGCTGGGAGCGAAGAACGATTTCATCCGCTGGACGGCCATGCGTCTTTTGACCGAACGAGCGACACTCGGCGTGCGAAAGGGACTCGTACGCGGTGCTGCCAGCGACAACTTGAAATCACCGGGGCATCGCTACGCCATTTTCACTCTCTTCGCCATTCATCATCTGAGCAATGACGTAGAGATGATATTTTCTGACCTCGATCTCACAATAAAGCCTGACTCGCCCCGCCCCATTGATCCCGCTATGGTGGCTATGTATGCCCGCTTTCAGGGAGACAATCCAGCCTGTCGGCAAGCCTTTGTCGATGGCTTACTCCTGAGCGGTGAGACTTTTTTTGAAGACTGGGCTCACGCCCCCCCAGAGGCACCGCAGGTTTGCCTCCAACAGATAATTACCTTTGCGAAACTGCCGATACCACGATCTCTGCTAATCGACGCTCTCGTCTACTATCTTGCCCGATCGGGGGATGACAAGATTCTGCCGCGAGTTATCTGGGCTAATCTGCATCCGCACCTTGAAGATCACGCGGCCGAGTTCGTGCGACTGGTGGGAACAAAGGACTATCTCAACGCGAGGCCCGTTGCGGATCTCATGCCGCGTGTCGCAGACCGCATCCTCGGCCGACAGAAGTTTGACGCGAAGCCGGTTGCTCAACTCTTCTCTCTGCTGCGGGACGATCATTCGCAAGTCGGGCGGCAGGTGTTGGAAGTCATCTCGGCCAAGGTGCAGTCGGGCGAGTTGAAGGGGGAGAAGCTCGATCAACTCAAAGCCGCGATGGCCGAGCCGATGACGGCGTTGCTCGCGGATCAGGCCACGCATCCACTGGCGTCGGATGCGGCGTTGCTCGCGGCAAGTTGGGGAGATCAGCGCGGGCTGCCTCAGGTCCGTCGATCATTCACCACGCGCGGCGTGCAGGCGGACTTGCGATTGAAGTCGCTCAACGCACTCATCTCGGCGAAAGATGATGGCGTGCTGTCGGCGGTCTCGGACGTGCTCGCCGACAAGGACCAATCGGCCGAGTTCAAATCGCAGGTGCTGCTCGCGATCGCCCGGCTGGAAGACGCGAAGGTTTCAGATGTCATCCTCGAAAAGTTTGCCGCGATGGAGCCGAGCCTCCAGCCGTCGGCCATCGAACTGCTGACTCAGCGAGCAAGCTGGTCGAAGCGGCTGCTGACTCAAGTCGGCGAGAAGAAGATCGCGGCCACGGCCATCAATCTGAATCAGGCGCGCCGCATCCAAGCCCTCAAGGACAAGGATCTCAGTGAGCTGCTCAATCGCCACTGGGGCCAGGTGCGTGACACTCGCAACCCCGACCGCGACAAGGTCGTCGCCGAGATGAAGTCGCTGATCCGAAACGAAAAAACTCCGGGCGATCCCTTCGCCGGTGAAAAGGTGTTCAAACGAGTCTGCGCGGCGTGCCACAAGATCTACGGCGAAGGCCCCGACATCGGGCCCGACATCACCTTGAACGGCCGCAACGATTTCACGCAACTCCTCTCGAACGTGTTCGACCCGAGCCTCGTGATCGGAGCCGGCTATCGCGTCTGCACCGTCGTGACGACCTCCGGCCGAGTCCAAAGCGGCTTGCTGGTGGAAGACAGCCCGCAACGAGTGGTCCTCAAACCGGCCCAAGTCGTCGATAGTCGTGGTTCGCTCCGCGAACCAACGCCTCCCGGCAACGACAATAAAAAGGACGCTCAACCCAATGACGATGCCTCTAAGCGTTTGATCGCGGAGCGATCAACGACAATCTCCGTCGGCAAGCTGGAGATCATCCCGCGCGATGAGATCGACGAGTTCAAACTCAGCGAACTGTCGCTGATGCCCGAGGGCCTGGAGAAGCAGCTCACCCCGCAGGAGATCATCGACCTGTTCGCCTTCATCACGCTCGACAAACACCCGAAGGATCCTTCGGCAAAGAGACTTCCCGGTGTCTCAGCAGTCTCCCCGCGCAACAGCCTCAACCCCGGCGACTTCGCCGCGATGGTCGGCGAAATCCTGCCCGGCTTCTCGACGAGCGAATCGGGAGAACTCGGCATCGGCCTCCTCACCGAACACCTCGGCCGCGAGAACGTCCTGCGCACTCACCCGGTCACGCGCGACAAACCATGCGTCCTCTCGACGAAGCTCACGCCACCCGCCGACAAGAAAACCAAACTGATCCTCGACATCGCCCACGACGCCCGAGGCGACTGGCGACTCGTCGTCCGAGGCAACGGCCAGCGCATGGCCGACGAGATGATCTCGAAAGAGACCTGCTCGAAAGGCTGGCGCACGCTCACCATCGACCTCACCAAATTCGCCGGCCAGGAACTCAAACTCGACCTCGTCAACCAAGCCAACGACTGGTCCAACGAATTCGGCTACTGGGGCGGAGCAAGGATCGTGAGCGAGTGACACTGGAGACCGAAAGTAGGGTGCGTGGAGTCTTCGGAACGCACCGATACGGCCGAAGACGGTGCGTTCCGAAGACTCCACGCACCCTA
>JAYTIB010000669.1:0-9510 GCA_043732205.1 Schlesneria sp.
CGTTCGAGAATTAACTGTCGCATTGTCGCTGATCGCTCCGCGATCAGAACGTTGGATCGCGGAGCGATCCACGACAATAATTTCTCGAACGGTCCTTAGCTGTACGGAAAGTCACGGAAGGAAAGCAGAGCAAGAAAGCGCGTGAAAGAAGCTCTTCCTGCTCAACAACCGCAGTGACAGACGGCGAGTGGTGCAACGTTTCCACTTCCGTGAGTTTCCGTGTTTTCCGTGGTTCCTCATGAATAATGCGGGCGAGATTCGGAAGAGCTGGAAACGCAGAGAGCGCGGAGGACACAGAGAATGAATCTCTCTGCGATCTCCGCGCTCGCTGCGTTTCAATGGTGCCCATTCACAACGCGGCACATCGTGTCCGACTACCGGCCGATCTGCGCTTCGTTCCGGAGCATCTGGCCGCGGTTGAGCAGTTCCTGGTTGGGCACCATCTGCTTCGGTTGCAGGTCAAACGAGGCGGATTGGCGGTCGGTCACCCGGTACGGCAGCAGGTTGTCCGAGAAGAAATCGATCCCCGGCCACTGGTACCACGGCGCTCGGACCGGGACGAGATTCGTCGACGTTTCGTACCCGTCCTTGATCAGCGTCAGTTCGCGCGTGCCGTAGTACGTGAAGTCCACCGCGGTCGGCGTGTAGCCGATTTCGCGCCCCTCCAGCAGGACCATCGCCCCCGGCGGATTCGAATTGACCATCAGCCGCCGGCTGACGCAACCGGTCGAACCGAGCGAGACCAGGCACAAACCTGCCAGACACCATCGCCGCCACAACTGACGTCCGCGGAAAAACCCGCTCGTGAAACGGCGTGATCCCGTCCGAAGCGATGTCGAGGATGTGGTGTTGATGCTCACTGTCACGCGTCCGATGTTCCGAATGGGGTGAGGCGGACTAACGGCGATGTCCGCGTCTTGGCAGCCCGTTGAAAAAGGGGTCAGACCCTTTCTGGGCAAGCATTTTCCTTGTTCACAATCAACGTCCCTCAAAGGGTCTGACCCCTTTTTCAACGGGCTGTTAGGAGGCGTTGACCGCGAAGAGCCGCAGGGACTCCGCCTGAAATCCGGCGGGATTCTAGTGATGTCCGGTTTTCGGGCCTAGCGCAATTTGGCGGAGAGACCTTTGAAAAACCTCGCCATCCTGAAACCGGTCTGTTCGCAGAATCGGGCCTGGTTCAACTTGGGTAGCAGCCCCGAAGAGGCCCCCTCACCCTAACCCTCTCCCCCGCAAAGCCGGAGGAGAGGGGACAAGAGAAACACCTGATACCCAAGACCACTTCGACTTGAACCCTGCCCAGAATCAGATCTATTCGCCGAACGAACAGGTGCGATAGGATCGGCGACGAATACGCCGGAAGCGACGACAGCCGTCGCTCCGTTTGCTATCGTTTCCGCCACGAGTGGATGGTCGCATCCTCAACTGACAATGCACAGGTATGGCTGGCTGATACGCTCCAAAAGAGATTTGCACACCGCGCCGATGAGACGATCGCATGCTTTGGGAACAACAGGTTCGCTATGCCGCCCTGACTGACGTCGGATTCCGACGTCAGAACAATCAGGATGCGTGCGTCGTGCAACTGGCTCCCGATCAGGAGACGTGGCAGCAGCGGGGGCATCTGTTCGTCGTGGCCGACGGCATGGGGGGGCACGCGGTTGGTGAGCTGGCCAGCAAGATTGCCGTCGACACCATCCCGCACACGTTTGACAAGCTGCGCCAGTTGAATGCCAAGGACGCCCTGTGGGCGGCGATTGAAGCCGCCAACGCCGCCATCTATGAACGCGGCATGCAGAACAAAGACTTTCTGCGGATGGGCACCACGTGCAGTACGCTGCTGCTCTGTCCGCAGGGAGCGATCGTCGGTCACGTCGGAGACAGCCGCGTGTACCGCGTCCGCAACCGCCTGATCGACCAGTTGTCGTGCGATCACAGTCTCGTCTGGGAACTGATCCAGCAGCGGAAGGTGCATCCGCGCGACGCCGAACGGATGTGCCCGCGCAACGTGATCACCCGTTCGCTGGGCCCCGACCAGACGGTTCAAGTCGATCTGGAAGGCCCGCTGCCGGTCCTGCCGGGTGACACGTTTGTCATCTGCTCGGACGGTCTGTGCGGTCTGCTGAGCGATGCCGAGATCGGCATGATCTCGGGTGAACTGCCGCCGACCGAGGCTTCGCGGTTGCTCGTGCATCTGGCGAATTTGCGCGGCGGCCCCGACAACATCACTGTCATCGTGGTCCGTGCCGGTGAGATCCCGGCCGGAGCCCGTGACAGCGATCCGGTGGTTCAATCCCGAGTGAGTCCGGGCATGAGCTGGTGGGGCTTTGCGTCGATGTGCGCGCTGGCCGCGCTGTTCCTGCTGGGGCTGGGATTCGTGGCGCTCGATCCGCTGCAGCGGACCGCGGGAGCCGGACTGATCGCCGCGTCGGTTCTCGCCTCGATCGGTTGGTTCGTGATGCTCCGCCTCAGGAAGAGACCAGTCGAACCGGGGCGCAACCACGATCCCGGATCGACCATCGTCTGGCGTCCCTACCGCACGGCGTCCGCCCGCGTCACGGAAGAGTTCATCCAGTACCTGGCGCGCATGGAAGGTGAACTGCGGCGCGCGGCGATGGACGAGAACTGGGCCATCGACTGGAAGCCGCTCGATGAGATCTACCGCAAGGCTGCCGACTCGCTGACCCGCAAACGGTTCTCGAAAGCCCTGCTGGAATTCGGCCGTGTCTTCGATCTGCTGATGGTCGGCGTGCATACGCACCGCAAGCAGATTCAGCACGAAACCCGCTGGGGCAAGGGGAGCAACCCGTCCCTCAAGTCGCGGCCCTCGTGACGGGGCTCCGTCGGACGGGTTCCCATCGCATCGGCAACAGTTGCCGACTTCCTCTTGCCCGATTGGCGGTCTTTCTCATAAAACGCCGCCTGTGTGGTTCCAAGAAGGTGCGACGGTTTGATTCGCACAGGTGAACCATCCCGATTGGTTTTTCCACAGCCGCGTCAGTGCGCCGTCAGTGAAGACGGTCATGATCATGAAGGCGGCTTGGGAGAATCATTCGCGACGGCTCTCAATGGATGGAGAGATCATGGACTCAGTCAGTCGCTTGTGGTGCGTGGCAGCGGTGTGCTGTTTGACAGGGACGTTTGCCGGATGTGGAGGCTCGAATCCCTCGACGCCTGTCGCCGAAAACGGTCCGGACAGTTCGGCGGTGGTCGTGGAATCGCCCGACGACTTGCTGTTGGCCATTCCCGGTTTGAAACCCGCCGCGGCCACCAAGACCGGCAAGCCGGCCGCGGGACCAACAACGGCTCCCAAGGGGGCAACTCCACCGGCTGTTGTTCCCGAGAAACCGCCGGCGAAGAGCGAACCGAAACCGGGTTCACCGGAATGGCTGCTGCTGGAAATCCAGCGCATCAAGGTGCTGCCATTGCCGGGCTCGGAACCGAAACCGGGCACCGCACAGATTCCGATAAACGACGATGACGACGAGCGAAAACCGCTGACCGCCGCGGAAGAACAACAGCTCAAGGAACAGTTCGAGAAGACCAAGGCGGTCCGCCGCGAACGGAATCTGCAAATCATCAAGCTGGCGGAAGAATGCATCGCCAAGACCGCCAAGCAGCCGGACCAGGAGGCGGAATTCGATGCCGCCGTCCATTACCTGTTGGATGCCCGACTGCAACTGGCACTGCAGGGGGACACCGCCAGCATTGACGCCCTCTTCGATGCGGCCAAGGTCTTCTACGATCGCCAGCCACAGTCCACCGCCGCGGTGGAATCTGAATTGACGCTGGTCAACCTGACCCATGCGAACGCGCTGCGCTACGGCCAGTCCCAACCCAAGTGGATCCAGGAATTCGCCAAGCATTCCCAACTGTTCGCGGTCCGGTTTCCGGACGAGCAGGCTCGATCGGTCACGCTGCTGGCCGCGGCCGCGCGCACCTGCGAACTGACCGGCCTGACCGACGAGGCGACAAGCTGTTACACGCTGCTGATCAAAACGTTCAAGGACACACCGCAGGCCCAGCAGGCCGCGGGGGTCGTCCGGCGGCTGCAACTCAAGGGGAAGAAGCTCGAACTGAGCGGGCCGACGATGGACGGCGGCAACGTGGACATTGAATCGTTCCGCGGCAGGATGGTCGTCGTCGTCTTCTGGGCGACGCACGCCCGTCCGTTCGTCGAACAACTTCCCAAGCTGACTGCCACGATGAAGAAGTATGAGAAGTACGCGACGGTCATCGGTGTCAACCTGGACGCCAACGAGGGCGCCGTCGAAGTCTTCCTGGAGCAGACCGGCCTGACGTGGCCGCAGATCTTCTCACCCAACCGCGCCCAGCGCGGCTGGAACTCTCCGCTGGCCGTCCACTATGGCATCAACAACCTGCCGACGATCTGGCTCGTCGATCCGAACGGAGTCGTCGCCGACACCGCCATCGACGCCGAAAACCTGGAGCCCCGCCTGCGCGAAGTCTACCTGCCATTCCTGAAGAACGCGGTCAAACCCGCCGGCGGAACCAAATGACGCGGACGTGAATCAAAACTCACGGAGAGCGTGTGAATCGTTCAAGTTCAAGGCGGTCCGCCACAAGATGTAGCGTTGGCTTTAGCCGACGCGGTATGACATCTTGCGTGGGTTGAAACCCACACCACAAGAACTCACAAGCTCGGAGCGTTGGAACAGGACGCAGACGCAGATGGCAAAGAAGGCGGTCGCCAAGCAGGACTCCAAACCACCCCAGCCGGCCATCACCGCGCGCCAGCGCGAGATCTACGAATTCCTGCGGGAAAAGATCGTCTCGCGCGGCTACGGTCCGACCGTGCGCGAGATTGGCCTGCACTTCGGCATCCTCTCGCCCAACGGCGTGACGTGTCACCTGAAAGCCCTGGAGAAGAAGGGGCTGATCTCGCGCGAAGCCTACATGTCCCGCGCCATTCAACTGACCGAAGTCCCCCAGCCACAGGCCGCGCTGCCGCTGGTCGGCCAGTTGATCATCGGTCAGCCGCTGGAGTTGCTTCCCGCGCCACAGACCCGGCTCGAGTTCGCCGGTCTGTTCGCCTCGGAATCCCATTGTTGCCTGCGCGTCACGGGTCACGGCCTGCAGGACGATGCGATCACCGAGGGCGACTACCTGGTGGTGCGCCGCCAGTCGGATTGTCGCGACGGTGACTTGGTCCTGGCGATCCTTGATGACACACAAGCCGCCGTGAAACGCTTCTACCGCGAGAGCCGCCAAATCCGTTTGGAATCCATCAACCGCAGCAAGCCCCCGGTCTTCGCCAGCCGTGCGACCATCATCGGCCTCGTCGTCGGAGTGATCCGGCAGTACTGAGGAAACCGCACCGAGGAATAGACTTCTTCGAGCTTGAAACGTGACTGGCCCGTGACTGATTCACGTTTCTGTTTTTGCCTTCAAAGTAGCCTTCATCGCTCCGCGTGAAGATAGCCGTGCGCGAGGTCAACGCGGATAGTTCCATCGACCTCTCCACCGACTCGGCGATCTTCACGCGGAGAACGTGTGAATCTTTCAAGTTCAAGGCGGTCCGCCACAAGATGTAGCGTTGGCTTTAGCCGACGCGGTACGACATCTGGCGTGGGTTGAAACCCACACCACAAAAACTCACAAGCTCGGAGCGATGAAGGCTACTTTGGTCTGAGGGGCCAAGTCATCCGCGGTTGAACAACCTACCGGCCGGCGAGCACGTCCCACTCCCGGCGAAACAGTTGCGCGTCCTGTTCCAGTCCCTCGCGCTGGCAGAATTCGGACAGCGACTGGCAGCGCTGAACCGGATCGGCGTCGCAGCTCCACCAGATCTTCGGCTGGCATTCCGGGCAAAATTCCAGCGGCTGCCGATCGCTCTCTGCGCGGTTTCGCGAGCCGTTCATGCAGCACTCGAAGGCGATGCAGTGCGGAATCCCCAGCATGTGCCCGGTTTCATGCACGGCGGTCTTCAATGTTCGGCGCAGGCACAGACGAAAGGCGGCTTCATCGAGTCGCGGGTCTCCGTTGCGGTGCAGCGACCAGACTCCCACGCGGTCCTTCATCGACGCCTGACCAAACACCCAGTTCAGATCCCCCGGCCACAGGTCACACGTCACCAGACCAATGGTCGCGATCGCATCCGGCCGGCGCTGCGGCTTCAAGACGTCGTTCATGATCCAGGTCGACAACACCTGCTGCGTGCCGTTCCTGATCCGCAACGAAGTCTCGGGAATCTCCGGCATCGGCTCGGGCTCCCGTTGCCGGACCGGCATCCCGAAAAAGTGCCCCATGAACTCAGCCGTCCGCTCGACGATCTGCCGCTCGGTCTCATCGAATTCGCCGAGCGGCTGAATGTCGATCGCCGCGAAGTCGACGTGCAGCGGCTTCCGGCTGCGGGACTGCACGTAATGCCGAAACGACTGACCCCCTTCTTCGGGAAACGCTTCCAGCCAGTCGCCCGACTGCACCGGCCGTTTCAGTTCGTGAAGGGGCCGGATCAATTCGACGGAAGCGAGCAACGGATCAAACTCGGCCGACAGCCTTAGTTGTACTGGCAAGTCGTCTGCGTCATCCGCGCCGCCGCTCAACAACCAGCTTCGACCCGCCAGAGCCGCGCCGACTGCGGCGACCGACAGCAAGACTCGGATTGTGGTCTTCACTCGCATTTGCACAGACCGATTCGTGATTTGTGATGCCGAGTCTGATGCGATCAAAAGGTCCATGTGCGATGTGCGGGACTCATATCGCACTGCGTTTTCAACCCGATGTCCTCGCGCCGTTGGGCGCACGAAAATGGTTCAACGCCTACCATGCTCCAAGTCTCGCTCGTTCATCGGGTGGGCATCGCCCACACTGGTCATCTGATTTTGACGTTCAGTGCTGGCCGTTTGAGTTGCCATTGGTCGATGGTCGATTCCAACCGTTGGCCGCGAGTGCGAACACTTCGTCCGGCGACACAATCCGCAGGTGGCCGTCACGACACACGGCGACGGGCCTTCCCGCCTGGGCATGAGCCAGCACTGCCGCCCGTGTCGCACGTTGCACGGCGTCTGCGAACCGCTTCGAGCGGGGAGACATTTCCGGCGTGGGATCAGTCATTTTGGAGCTGTTCCTGCATCTGTTGCCAACGTTCGGGACGGTGGACGATCACCAAGCCATCCGCCGTGCCTTCCGCAATGATTACGGTCTGCTCGGGAGTCGAGTTGTCATAAGCGTACCATTCAGTCACGGCATTGTTTGTGCCTCAAGCAACATCACAATCAGTTTTTGAACTTGATCTGGGCTGATGTATTCACGGGAACCTTCGGCATAGTCGACAATGCTTGCCCCGCAAACGTCTTCACAATCGAGGTCAGCACCTTCTTCAATCAACAACCGGCATGCTTCCAGGTTGCCGGCAATCGCTGCGTAATGAAGCGGCGTTGCGCCGTGACGATCCCGCGCCTCGATGTCCGCACCGGCGGCAAGTTCCGACCGAATCCAGTCACAATCACCTTTACAGGCAGCGCGGTGAGTGTCCGAAATATCCGTCTGATTGAGCAGCAGGAAATGATCGCCTTTACCGTGGATCGGTTCGTCGTGCCATTTCATGGCGTTGATTTCGTCCATCCGCCCTTCGCAAAGCATCAAGAACAAGCGGAGCAACTCGTCTTTGGATAGACCGTACAAATACTTCTTCGTCGAACTTACAGGCCAGTTCGACAGGGCAATGTCGCCGTCCATCGAAGCACTGATCGTCCAGCCGTTCGGATGACTGACGTAAACGTCAGAGTGCTCGTAGTCCGGCCGAGCGAATAATTCATCACAGAGACCGTCGATCAGTTTTTGAATCAGTTGCGCAAATCGTGAAGGGTCGGTCGCGTATTCGATCCCGCCATACCGACAAGAGAAGTTCCAAGTTTCCGCCATGCGTCCGTCCTCAGTACCAACGAACCGTTCAGTGAAGCTTGTGCCGTTCATGACAATGCGGACGACGAATCATTTCGGCAACAGTCTTCTCACCGGCAAGTCGAGTCCGATCAGTTTCTCTTTGCAATCGCTCGCTGCACCGCCAGACCCATGTCGGCGGGACTCTTGGCGACTTCGACACCGGCGGCTTCGAGGGCGGCTTGCTTTTCGGCGGCGGTGCCTGCCCCGCCGGAGATGATCGCGCCGGCGTGACCCATGCGCTTGCCCGGCGGGGCCGTGGCTCCGGCGATAAAGGCGGCGACTGGCTTGGTGACGTGGTCCTTGATGAACTGCGCCGCCTGGATTTCGGCGTTGCCGCCGATTTCGCCGATCATCAGGATCGCTTCCGTCAGCGGGTCGGCCTCGAACATTCGCAGCAGGTCGATGTACATCGTGCCGATGATCGGATCGCCGCCGATGCCGATCGCCGTCGTTTGGCCGAGGCCGATGTTGCCCAGTTGCCAGGCCGCTTCATACGTCAGCGTGCCGCTCTTGCTGATCAGGCCCACGTTGCCCGGCTTGTGGATGTAACCGGGCATGATGCCGATCTTGGCGACGCCGGGAGTGATGATGCCGGGACAGTTCGGCCCGATCAGCCGGCTGGTGCTCCCCTGCATCGCGCGATGCACTCGGGCCATGTCGAGGACCGGAATCCCTTCCGTGATGCAGACGATCAACCCGATCCCGGCATCGTTTGCTTCGAGGATCGCATCGGCGGCGAACGGCGGCGGGACGAAGATCAGCGAACAGTTGGCACCGGTCTTCCTGATCGCTTCCTCGACGGTGTTGAAGACGGGGAAGCCGTCGATCTGCGCCCCCCCCTTGCCGGGAGTACACCCCCCGACGAAGACGTCTTCGCCCGGCCGATGTTCCTGCGCGTAGGCTCGGCACTGTTGCGAGTGAAACAGCCCGGACTTGCCGGTGATGCCCTGACAAATGATTTTCGTGTGCTTGTCGACGAGGATGCTCATGAGTAGCTGTTAGCCTTTAGCGGTTAGCTGTTAGCGGGAAGTAAGCTCACGTCGTTCAGACGGAGTTGTTCACAGGTTTGTGCGTATGTCTTGGCGAGGTCGATGGGGACTCGCGGGCCATTTTTCAAACAGAGCGGAAGTGTCGGAAGACGATCACCCACGGATAACGGATGATGCCACAGGTCGAGAACGGAATGATCGTCGCGGTTGGTCGGACGGTAGGCGCAGGCATACAGCCCGCGCGATGACGCCGATGATTCACCGAGACGGTTCAGCAGTTCGTTGTGAAGATTCGCATGACGTTCGGTCACGATGTCGATCACCACCAGGCCGATGGCTTCCCGCAAGAACGATTCGCACTTGCTGACGAAGGCATCGCGAGACTCCCGCCGATCCTTGTTGCTCGGGCTGACGAGTTCGATCGCACCGGCGAGCACCGGCCCCGCTTCGCCGTTGAATACGTCCACTTGAACGATGTCCGTGGTTAAGACGATGTCGAGTGTCATTGTGGGAGCTTCCGGTTCCCAGTTCGAAAGCGGCGTTGAAACGGGATTGCCGGAGTCATCCTCCGACTCCCACGTCGCCACATCCGGAGCGACTTGAATCCCATAGTGAA
>JAYTIB010000670.1:0-3667 GCA_043732205.1 Schlesneria sp.
TCATACGAACGTACGGCCTGAAAACTGGCCGAGCCCGGAGTTCAGAACAACAACCAGGCAAGGAACTGCATCCACACTATTGGAGATAAACATGAAAGTCTTTCGAGGGCCTGCATCGACTACGTTCGAGCACGATACACATGAGTTGGTCAGTCGCGTTAAAGCCGCTGACCTTGATGAGGGTATAAAGTCTGGCGCGAAGATTCGCTTTAACATTTCAAAAGTTGCGAACGACCGCCAAGCCGTTTGCACTGTTTGCTTCGAAGAATCTGACATCCTCCCAATGATCAGGGGATTATTGGAGCGGTTGGCTGGTCGCCAGGATTTGCTTTCACAAATCGCTGCAACCGTGAACGGTGAAAAGGAAGCAGAAGTCAAGGTTCGCATAGTCCAGAAGAAATTGGCCAGCTTTTCAAAATAGGACAATTCCACCGCGTCAGTCGTAGACCTGACCGGAATGACGCTGTCCGCCGTAGCCGATATCATTTCGGTTCGCTCGCAACTTGTGAGCAACCACCATTTCTCAAACAAAGGATCGCTCTGTGGCTGCCAATCGACGTGCTGATGTGGACAAGGCTCTGGCCGATGTGGATTTTTCGAAGAACAAGTACCAGGTCGAGTTCGATACGACGCTGGGGAAGATTCTGCTCGACGTGTATCCCGACGTGGCTCGGGGCCACGCGGAGAATCTGATCGGGCTGACGAAGATCGGCTTCTACAACGGGATCATCTTTCACCGAGTGATCTCGAACTTCATGATTCAGGTCGGCTGCCCGCAGGGGACGGGGACGGGCGGGCCGGGCTACACGATCAAGGCCGAGTTCAACAAAACGCTGCACGACGCGGGGATCCTGTCGATGGCCCGGACCAGCGACCCGAACTCCGCCGGTTCGCAGTTCTTCATCTGCCTGAGCCGCGAGGGAACCAAGTCTTTGGACAACCAGTACACCGTCTTCGGCAAGACGGCCGATCAGTCGAGCCTCGACGTGGTGAAGGCGATCGGCGCGTCCGAAACCAACCACAGCGACCGCCCACTCAAGGAAGTGAAGATCAACTCGGCGCGCGTCATTGTCACGGTGAAGTGAGCCGCATCGGGCGTTGAGGCCACCCCGGGACGTCACTGCGTCCCGGGATTCGGTTGATTCGGGGAGTCATTCGATGTCGATTGTCACGCCTTCACTCAGCTCACCATCAGCGCTGCCATCGTTGCCGTCATCGTGGCCGCTGCATCGGTTCACCGTGACCGAGTATCAACGGTTCGTGGAGATCGGCGCGTTCGGGGAAGACGATCCCATCGAACTCTTGGAAGGGTGGGTGGTCGAGAAAATGCCGCGAAATCCGCCTCACGACTCAACAATCTCACGAGTGGATCGGGAACTTCGCAGGCTACTCCCCGCATCGTGGCATGCCCGGATTCAATCGTCGCTCGTCACTTCCGACAGCGTGCCCGAGCCGGATATCGCCGTCGTTCGTGGTCCCGCTGACAACTACGACGATCAACACCCGACCGGGAACGATACGGCGCTCGTGGTGGAGGTCGCGGATTCGTCGGTCGACGTTGACCGCGACAAATCTCGCATCTATGCGGAAGCCGGAGTTGGCATCTATTGGATCGTGAATATTCCGGCTCGCCAAGTTGAGGTTCATACCGGGCCTCAGCCGCAGCAACGCAATTACTCCACGAGGTTCATCGTCGCGGAAACGGGGGAATTGTCGGTCGGTCTGCCCACGGGTGAGGTTTTCAAACTGCCCGTTGCGTCTCTGCTACCGAAAGCTCACACGATCTGAGGCACGGTCGGTTGAGCCGTTGACCACGCGGTCCGCACATTGTCGCCCACTCGAATCGTTCCGCCTTGAATTACCTTGGCCGTGATGCCGCCGTGGCCGCGCATCGCGTTGAAGCCGCCGGGGCCGAGGTTGGTTTCCATGCGCGAACAGGGTTCGCACGGGCCGCTGAATTCGAGCAGCACCTCTCCGACTCGGAACCTCTTGCCCTTCAGAGCCAATAGGTTGATCCCGGAGACGACGAGATTGCGTCGCGTCAGTTCGGGAGGGACTCGGTCGCGATGCAGCAGTCCGGCGACGGCGATCAGGTGCTCGTGCTGAATCAGCGTCACCTGCCGCTTCGATCCCGCGCGACCCGTCACCTTGTGATCTCCCTGCAGCCCGCGTTCGGCGATCACCGTCGCCTCAGACACGCTCTGCAAGCCGCTCATCCGTTCGGGCCGCAGGCCGATCCATTCCAACCGCCCGACCTGCGGCAGAATGTCGAAGAGAGTTTGCAACGATTCCATCGCGGAGGCTCCCGATGAGGCAAACGAGGTTGAACCACGAAATACTCGAAAGACACGAAAGGAGAACAAGAATAGCGGGAGGGGTCCAGAGATCCCGGTCCTGATGAAACTGACTCTCTGAATTGCATCTTTCCCTTTCGTGTGTTTCGTGTGTTTCGTGGTTATCCTCCCCCTCCCCGCCCCATTGCAAGGAGTCCGCCATGTCGAGCCCGCCGCGATTCACCACCGGCCGCGAAGTTCGTGAAGCTTGTCGAAGTCATTCGTGGACCGGTCCCACGGCGGGATTGGCTCCCGGATACGCTCAGGCGAATCTGGTGATTCTTCCCAGGGACTGGGCGTTTGATTTTCTGCTGTTCTGCCAGCGAAACCCGCGACCGTGTCCGCTGATTGACGTGACCGAGGCCGGCAGTTGGCAGCCTCGCGTCGCGCCCGACGCCGATCTTCGAACCGACCTTCCCAAGTATCGCGTCTGGCGCGATGGAGAGCTTGTCGACGAACCCTCATCCGTCACCGACGTGTGGCGCGATGATCTGGTCAGCTTCTTGATTGGATGTTCGTTCACCTTCGAAGCAGCACTCGTGAAGGCGGGGGTTCCGGTCCGTCACATCGAGTTGGGCCGCAACGTGCCGATGTTTCGCACGAACATCCCCTGCACGCCGGCCGGTCGGTTTTCGGGACCGCTCGTTGTGTCCATGCGACCACTCAAACCAGCCGATGTCCTCCGCTCGATCGAGATCTCCGCGCGGTTCACGGAATCGCACGGGGCGCCGGTCCACATCGGATTTCCCGAACAGATCGGCATCGCGGACATCAGCCGGCCCGACTATGGGGACTCCGTCCCGGTGGAGGCCGGCGAGCTGCCCGTCTTCTGGGCCTGCGGTGTGACTCCCCAAGCGGCGTTGCTCGAAGCGCGGCCTCCCTTCGCCATCACACACGCGCCGGGATGCATGTTCCTCACCGATGTGATGTCAAAGTGATCGACCAAGGACCGGCACATCAACAACAGTCGCCGTTCGCTCCGCGAGAGGACGTCCATCCGCAGCCCTCCTCATTCGCGCTCCTTTTGATTCGCGCGGAAATCGATTTGTTCCGCGCGAATCAAAAGGAGCGCGAATGTGAAGGCGAAGCCGTGATCGACGTCGCTAAGGCGAGCGGCAGGAATAGGCATACAAGCACGCAGCGCAAGCGAGTGAGTTTTCGGGCACACTCGCTTGCGCATCGTGCTTGTAGGTGGGTAAACGTTCACCTCCCGCTCGCCCAAGCAGGTTGCCAACGACGCTGATCTCAAAGCCTATCCGAGAGGGTGTCGGGAGTCTTTTTTCATCCCGCAACACCGCGATTTGAACCATTGTGAGCGACGTCGTGCGGCATGA
>JAYTIB010000671.1:0-3667 GCA_043732205.1 Schlesneria sp.
GGACGGTAGCCGAGCTCCACGATGCGGATGTTGCGCAACAGGAACTGGCCTCCCTTGGGGACTTCGACCTGGAAGCCGATGTAGCCATCCCGTTGCTGCAATCCCGCGACGGAATAGGCCGGTTGACCGTTGATCTTCAGTGACACTTTGTCGCCGACGACGCGCAGATCGAACACGTTCCAGTCGCCGGGCTTGACCAGTCCGGTGCTCTCCGCGCCGGGCAGGTTGCCGATGTTCCCTTCTTTCCCTTGCAGCAGATTGACCTGATACGTCGGCTTGGGAGACGGCGTGCCGTCGCGCGCGGAACGAATGTAGACCCCCGCGTCGTAGTTGGCCGCCTGCAGCGCCTTCCATTCCAGATGCAGTTCAAAGTCGCGGTACGAATGATGGCTTCGCAACCAGCCATCGCCAGCCTTCAGCCTTAGGCAGCCATCGACGACATCGACATCGCAGTCGTTCTCAATCGACCAACCGTGCAGTGACACGCCATCGAACAGCGACCGGCTGACTCCAGTGGTTTCGTCGGCGCGGCCCGGTTGTGGAAGCAGCATGGTTGCGGCGAGCAGAGGTGTCAGCAGCACCATTTGGCGAACCAACGGAATCAGGCGGGTCATGGGAAGCCTCCGGGGGGTGGAACGGGAAGGCGGCCATTATTCAGCCGTGATGGAAAAAAGAAAACCCGGCCGAATCGGCCGGGTTTCTCGATGAGGCGAGGTCGTCGCGCCGCGTGCCCCCCGGCCGCGGCAACGACTCCAGGGCTCATCGTCCCCCTGATCCCAGGAAGCTGAAGATTCCGCCCTTTTTCGGGGGCTTGCGTTCTTCGGGCTTGGTTTCCACTTCGACGGGGCCATCCAGACTCTGCACGATTTGCAGGATGCTCTTGGTGACGCGCGCCTTCGGGGCCTGCGTGATCAATGGCACCCCGTTGTTCCGCGCTTCGACCATCGTCGCGTAATCGTTGGGGATGGTGGCGAAGATTTCGCGGCCCAGGGTTTCCAGCGCCTTGCTCAAACTGATCGCGTTGTCGTCCAGGCCCATTCGATTCACGACCACCTTGACCTTGTCGTACATTCCGGGACGACGCTTGAAGTACTGGATCAGCCGGACGGCATTGCGCAGCGACGGCAAATCGAGCTGCGTCACGATCAGGATCACGTCGGACAATTCCATCGCCGCCTGATCGAGCGGTGTGAACGCCTTGCTGAGGTCAATCACCAGATGGGTGAAGGTCGCCTTGAGCAGCGAGATCACACGGCGCAGCTCGTCCGCTCCGAGCGGGGGATTGTCCTCCATCTCGACCGGACGCGGCAGCAGGAACGCGCCGCAGTCATGCTTGGTCAGCGACCGTTTCAGCAGCGCGTAGTCCAGCCGGTTGATGTTGTCGGCCACGTCCTGGATGGTGTAATCGGGAATGATGTCGAGCCAGACGTCGGCGTCACCGAGGGCCAGGTCGAGATCGATGATGGCCACGCTGCAACCGGGCTGCTGCGCAAAACAGCATCCCAGGTTGATCGCCAGCGACGTGCAACCGATGCCGCCCGACACGCCGGCGACGCTGATGATCTGGCTGCTGCGAACCGTGGTGTCGCCCGAGTTCTTGTTTACGACCTGCCGGATCCGTTCCAGCGCGGACAGGAATTCTTCCAGCTTCAGCGGGCTGGTGAGGAACTCCTTGGCCCCGTTGCGGACCGCCTGCAAAATCAGGCTTCCCTCCTGGTGGCCGCTGATCGCGAGAATCTGGCATGCCGGATGAGTTTGGTGAATGCTGGCGATCAGTTCGATGGATCGGACCTGGTCGGAATCGAGTGCCACGAGCGCGATGTCGGGCTGGGTCTGCAGCAGCACTTCGCTGAAGACGTCGTACCGCGAACACTCGGCTTCCAGCCAAACGGTGTCGATCCCGAGCAACAGCGTCTTGAGCGCATGTCGCGAGACGTCGTTCGGATCGACGATGGCGAGCCGGATGACGCTTTTCATGGAATGGTGACCTCACTGGGAAACTTGCCGCAGAACAACATCGGAAACTGGCAGACGGAGGCTTCCCGTGCGGACGGAGGGAGCCATTGGATTCACTGGAGTCGGACCACATAACCATAGCACGCTGTAACGATCGTGCCGCCACTTGGGGGACTAGTCCCCAAACAAGCAACCCTACTTTGGGAGTGCTCCGGCTTGACGGAGCTTTGGAACTTTGGATTGCGGCGAAGCCGCCTTGGCAATTCACTCGAAACGTAGATTTTGCAGATTCCAAAGAAAGCGGCCGGGCCGCATTCCAAAGCTCCGTCAAGCCGGAGCACTCCCAAAGTTCGCTTGATTCAGCACTAATAGAACCTGCTCTTGGGAATGGACTTCGAATCAGCCGGCTGTTGACCCGCTGCGGGCTGAACCCGGTTGCTAGTTTTCTTGTTGTTGTCCGACTTGTAACCCGCCTGTGTTGCCGGATCGCCGAGGCCGCGCATCTTGACATCGAGGTGCGACGGTATCGACTTTGAGTTTCGCAGGGCTGCCGGATTGCGGGACGAAACGGCCGGATCGCCATTGGACGGCGCGGGCGGGATCGCATCGCCGGACTTCACTCCGGGCGGGGCGATCAGGCCGCCGGACCTGGACGGTGTCTGCAAACTCGAACCGGGATTTGGTGAGGGTGGAATCGACGACGGCAGGTTCGAAGGAGTGATTGTCGGGCCCGTCGGACCGCAGGACGGTTGGTCGCCCATCGTGTTGCCCAGCGAGTTGCCCACGTAGCGGGTTCCCGTCCGCACATTGACGGAGAACGTGGGATCACACGCCCCG
The DNA here is from genome assembly GCA_043732205.1 of Schlesneria sp. GTDB lineage: Bacteria > Planctomycetota > Planctomycetia > Planctomycetales > Planctomycetaceae > Schlesneria. The sequence goes on from JAYTIB010000671.1 coordinate 2,794, forward strand.
CCCGGCTCGTTGCAGTCCGGTCCGACCTTGGGAACCTCCATCAGGCCGTGCAGGTACAATTCGCGGTCGGTTGGAAAGGTCGTCGTCCGGCCCGGCCCCACCGGCGGCATCTGGTCCGCCTGCATGGCACTCACATATTCCGGCGTGATCATGACGATCAGTTCGACTTCCGCATGATCGTGCGACTTCTTGCTGAAGGCCGCGCCAATGCCGGGGATCTCGCCCAAGAAGGGTGTCTTTTGTGTGATGGCTTGAATCTTGGTGGTGATCAATCCGCCCAGGACGAGTGTCTGGCCGAACTCCATCTCGACCGTGGATTGCAGCCGGCGCTTGCTGATGCCGGGGACCGTCGTCCCGTTCATGGTGATTGAGTTGGCGACGTCTTTTTCGCTCACTTCGGCATAGACCTGCTGCCGCAGCCGTGTCGGGCTGATCACGATGGGCAGGGCCTGCAGAATGACGCCGAATTCACGGAATTCGATGGTCACCGTTCCCAGGCTTTGCGGAACCGGAATGGGGAATTCACCGCCGATGTCGATCTGTGCGGCCTCACCGCTGCGTGTGACCAGGACGGGTTCGGCCTGGATTCTGAGCAACCCTTCTGTCTTGAGTGCCTGCAGGAACCCTTCAAACCCGAACTGTTTGCCCGTCATGCCCCATGCCAACGAACTTGGGGCACCCGTGTTCGGGGCGATCGTGGCCGTGGGGACACCGCCGATCGGGGCGGTGAGTGCGGTCAACGGAGTGATGGGACCGGGCGTGCTGGCCACGGCCGCACTCTTGCCGAGAACCGCAAAGTTCAAACCGAATTGACGCAGCTTGGAGCGCTGCACTTCCAGGATCTTGACGCGCAGTTGCACTTCCTGCGGGCCGC
>JAYTIB010000672.1:0-3656 GCA_043732205.1 Schlesneria sp.
CTCCAACGAAACGAACTCGCCCGAGCCTCACACTACGAATCCCGTAACATCCTCCCGCCACTCAAGAACCGCCTCAGAACCTAAAGCGGACAGTAGAACTACTAACGATCCGATTCTTTGCGGCACGCGAAGATTTTGAACAGAAGGAAACGAAGGGAACAAAGGGCAGACGGGGACATCACCGTTGGTTTTCATCACTGAATCGTCGCGATCAACAACGGCCTTCTTCGTTCCCTTCGTTTCCTTCTGTTCAATCTGTTCACTTTGGTTGCGGCCAGCGGCCGCGCTGGGTTTTCCGTGGTTCCTCATGAATAGTCCGGGCGAAGCAGTTCGGTGCTTGCGGGACGATCACCATCGGCAAGTTCAGCAGCGCCCAAGTCACCGATGCCGGCCTCCGGTCGCTGGGCGCTCGGCGTTCATCTTTCTGCCTCTCTCTTTCTGTCTCCCAGCTTCTGTCTTTCTGCTTTGCCAATCCAGGCAGACGGAGACAGAAAGAGAGAGGCAGAAAAATGGTTGAGTCCCGCCGACAGCGTCCTGTGTTCCTCTGATCGCGAACAGGTTCGGTGATGGCGGGTCATGTTCCTGTCGGCGATGTGCGCGCCTGAAGGTAAGGATCGGCGCAGAAATAATAGTCGTGGTTCGCTCCGCGAACCAACGTTGGATCGCGGAGCGATCCACGACTATCGCGACAGTGATTCATGCGCCGGTCCTAAGCGTGCGTGTGGCCGTCGTCCGATGCCGGCGTCCCCAGCAGTCGAGTGACCAGCGCGGTCCAGCCGGTCTGGTGGCTGGCACCGAGGCCCCGGCCGTTGTCGCCGTGGAAGTATTCGTGGAACAGCACCAGCCCACGCCAATGCGGGTCATCGGCAAATGGACGAATTCCGCCGTGACAGGGACGATGACCGTTTGCATCCGGCAGGAACAACGAACCGAGACGCTGGCTCAGTTCCTTGGCGACCTGCTGCAGCGTCATCCATTGCCCCGATCCGGTCGGGCACTCCACTCGGAACTCATCACCGTAGAAATGGTGGTAGCGTTCCAGGGCTTCGATGAGGAGATAGTTCACGGGAAACCAGACGGGGCCGCGCCAGTTCGAGTTCCCGCCGAACAGCCCGGTGCTGGATTCACCGGGAACGTACTCGGCGCGGTGTTCCTCTCCCCCGCACCAGAACGAGTACGGATGGTCGGCGTGGATTCGCGACAGCGCCCGGATGCCGTACGACGACAGGAATTCGTGCTCATCGAGAACATAACTCAGCACCCGCCGCAGCCGTTCCTGCGACGGAATCGCCAGCAGCCGGTGAACGTGCCTGTTGCCGTCGGCGTGCTCCAGTTCCATGTAGGAAATCTGCCGGGCCAGATCCTGCCGGTTCTTCAGAAACCACTCCATCCGTTTGCGGAAGCCGGGCAGCCGGTGCAGCAACTCGTCATCCAGCACCTCCACCGAGAACAGGGGGATGATGCCGACGATCGACCGGATCTTGAGACGGTGCGACTGGCCGTCCACCTGGAGTTGGTCGTAATAGAAGCCGTCGGCGTCGTCCCACAGACCGGTTCCCCCCAGGCAATTCATGGCATCGGCGATGTGGACGAAGTGCTCGAAGAACTTCGAGGCGACGTCTTCATAGGCCGGGTCTTCCTCGGCCAGCTCCAGGGCGATGGCGAGCATCGTCGCGCTGTAAAACGCCATCCAGGCCGTGCCGTCCGCCTGCTCCAAATGTCCGCCGGTCGGCAACGGCTTGGAACGGTCGAACACGCCGATGTTGTCGAGTCCCAAAAACCCCCCGGAAAACAGATGCTTTCCGGTCACGTCCTTGCGGTTGATCCACCAGGTGAAGTTGATCAGCAGTTTTTGAAAGGCGCGGACCAGGAAGCCGCGGTCGCGTCCGCCGCGCGGCCCGGTGATCTTGTAGACGCGCCAGCAGGCCCAGGCATGCACCGGGGGATTGACGTCCGACAGCGCGAACTCGTACGCCGGGATCTGGCCATTGGGATGCATGTACCATTCGCGCAGCATCAGCAGCAGTTGCGATTTGGCGAACTCGGGATCGACGGCCGCCATCGGGATCATGTGGAACGCCAGATCCCACGCCGCGTACCACGGGTACTCCCACTTGTCGGGCATCGAAATGATGTCGCGGTTGAACAGGTGCCGCCAATCGTGGTTGCGGCCGTGATGCCGCCGCTGCGGGGGCGTCGGATGTTCGGGGTCGCCCTGCAGCCACGGTTCAATGGCATAGTGATAGAACTGCCGGCTCCAGAGCAGCCCCGCGTAGGCTTGCCGGATGACATTCCGTTCGTCCCCGGTCGCGTCGGTTGACACTTTGGACCGGTGGAACTGATCGGCCTCGGCGATCCGCTCGGCGAAGACGCGGTCGAACCGGTCGTCCAACGGTGGGCCGTCTGACGGCGGGCTGTCCAACGGCGAGCCGCCGACCCGCTCTTCGGCGGTCAATCGGAACCGGAGGATCGCTTCTCCGTGCGCGGGGATGTTCAAGACGTAATGCGGCGCCGCTTTGGTCCCGTAACGCCGCGCGCTCACTGCTGCGGTGTTTCCCGCGACCACATAGGCGTGGAACGCATCCTTGGACGGGTGCGGGCCGTTGAAGTCGCCGAACAGACGCGCGGTGTTCGATTCGTTCTCGGTGAACAGGATCGGCGGCGCGCCGGATGTCGGATGGTCATCGCACCAGAAGCGGAACCGGCCCAGCGAGACGTGGTCGGTCATCAAGGAACCGTCGTCCTGCAATACGATGACTGGCTTTCGCTCGCACCCTTCGTGCTCGCACCCCCACGACCACGTGTTGCGGAACCACAGCGTCGGCAGCAGATGGATCGTGGCCGATTCGCCGGCCCGGTTCGCCACCGTGATGCGGATCAGCAGGTCATCCGGGGCAGCCTTGGCGTACTCGGCGAAGACATCGAAGTAGCGGTTGTCGTCGAAGAGGCCCGTGTCGAGCAGTTCGAACTCGGGATCGAACCGGCCGCGGCGCGCGTTCTCCGCGACCAGCCGGGCATACGGGTACTCCCCCTGCGGATACTTATACAGAGCCTTCATATAGGAGTGCGTGGGGGTCGAATCGAGATAGAAGTATTCCTCCTTCACGTCTTCGCCGTGGTTCCCCTCGGGCCCGGTCAGACCGAACAGCCGCTCTTTCAGAATCGGATCGCGGCCGTTCCACAGGGCCAGGGCAAAGCACAACCGGCACTCGCGGTCGCAGATCCCCAGCAGCCCGTCCTCGCCCCAACGATACGCCCGGCTGCGCGCGTGATCGTGCGGAAAGTAGTTCCAACTGTCGCCGTGTTCCGAGTAGTCCTCGCGCACTGTTCCCCACTGGCGCTCCGAGAGGTACGGCCCCCAGCGGTGCCAATTGGCGGTCCGCTCGTGAGACTGTTGCAGGCGGATTTCTTCAGCGTTCATGGAGATCTCGTTGAATGGAACGAGTGCGACATCACGGCTTCAAATTACGGTTGGCGTGTCTGGTGTCTGTGAGCGGCACGGCGCTAGCCGCCGGTGATGGTCCAAGACCGGCGGCTAGCGCCGCGCCGCTCACAACCCACGTTTTCGTACTGGAAGACACACGAGCGTGTGGATGATCCGGTTCCAGGCGGAGCGCCTTGTCGAGGGCGCGCGTGGCGCGCGGAATGTCGTTCTG
>JAYTIB010000673.1:0-3655 GCA_043732205.1 Schlesneria sp.
GCTGTAGCACGGACGCCTCGTCCGTGCGTCCATCGGTATCGAAGGTTCCGCACGGACGAGGCGTCCGTGCTACGGGGCAAATGAAAGTTGTTCGACCACTACGGCCTTGGTCGTTGATTTCCTGCGGACTGCCTGAACCGGCATGCGAGCTTCTCGTCCGCGAAGGGAAGTCGGTCTGCCGCCGGCCGTCACTGCTTGGTGAGCACTTCCACGATTCGACGTCCCATTTCGCGGGCCGATGGATCGTCTTCGCCGGTGATGATCTTCCCGTCGACCAGGACATCATCCACCGGAGTGCCCGGCTGACCGATCGATCCCGCGGGGGACAGGGTCGCGCCGTTTGTTTCCGGGTGCCATCGACAGGAGGGTTGACCCGGCCGGCCATTGTAGATGCCGGCGGGCGCTTCGCGGACCGGCGCACAGACGCGCTTCCCCGCGAGCGGACTCTTGCCGTTCACGCGAGCCCACGCCAGAACCGACACCCCGTTGCACAGGGCACACACGTACTTGTCCTGCTGGACGAATTCGTTGATCACCCGGTTGACCTCGACCTTGATCGCGCGGTCACCGTTGTAAGCCGGATCGTTGTAGCGCCCGGTGAATGCGAACTGATAAGCCGACGCCCCCCAACCGCCCGAAAACAGGATGGCATCGAAGTCCTTCGCCTTCACGTCACTCAGTGCCACGTCGGGTTGAACAACGCCACCATCCGCGCCTTGGCCGGAGCCCTGATGGGGACGGCATTCTGCTTTGCGACCGGCCGCCACGGTCACCCGGATTCCCGCCCGTTCCAGTTCCTGCCGCGGATCAGCATATTCGCGGTAGAAGAAGTGGTGATTGGCGATCACGATCAGCACCCGCTTGCCGTTGGGCTCCGTCGCAGCGGGCTTGGTCGGAGCCGGATCGACAGGCTTGGCGGTCGGCCCTTTCGTGGGAGTTGACGCTGTTGTCGGCGGCGTGGTGGGAGTGCGAGCCGCCGTCAACGGCTCGCCTCCGAGAGAGCGGATCTCAATCGTGTGAAATGTGGCGTCACTCTGCCAAGCCACGAGGCCCAACTGTTCACGGCCGGGAAACTTCCAAACGTCCGGCATCGAAAGGTCATTCCCGTCTGTTGCGAGCTTTGCGATTTCCTTACCGTCCAACAGACCTCGCAACTGGCCCTTTCGAACCTCGACGGTGAGCGTGTATCGCTTGCCGTTGTCGAGTTGCATGTCGGCGCGGCGGGTCGCGTTGTCACGGATCGACTTGCCCCCCACATCTTGGAAGCCAGCCAGATGGCTCCCCCACGCGTCGACCTCGAACACCACCTGTCGCCCACCGTGGACGACGACCAGACCGATCGAATGCTGCCCCGTCTGGCGAGTAAAGCTGGCCCGCAAATCGTATTCGCCCTGCGGCGCGGTCCCCAGCGCCAGTCGCGCTCCTTGGGCCGCACGAACGGTCAGTTCCGTGCCGGTCTTCGCCCATTCGCCGGCGACGGCTTGTTTCGCGGGATCAATGGCGGGAATCAACGAGTCCCACTTCGGTTCCGCGGCGATTCCGCAGGCGTTGTATCCGACCAACGCGACAACGAGTGACAACCCAACGACAACTTTGTTGTGCCTGATCATGGCTCATTCCTTTCGGGGCAGATGAACGTCGACCTTGTTGTGCATGGTGTACAGGCGGAACTGCGAGCCATCGTGGATCAGCAGGCCGCTCGATTTGTTTTCGCTGACGGGACGCAGGGGATTGCCGGGATACTTCGTCCAATGGATCAGGTCCGTCGATGTGGCCAGGCCGGTCGCCCACAGACTCGGCTGGTTGGGATCGGCCGGAGTTTTTGAGCCGTGAAAGACGGCGTAATAGCGGTCCTTGTGCTTGATGATCTGATTCATGGCGATCTGGTCGCGGTCGAAGTCCTGCGGCCCTGGGACCATGACCGGCTCGTCCTGAACATTGGTGAAGATTTTCAGATCGGTGGACCGGGCGAGCCAGACCCCCTTGTCGCTCCGTTCATAGAACAGGTTCCACACGCCGTTTTCGAACCAGGCGGTCGGCGTGCCGTAGGGACCGTCGAAAATCGGTTTGCCATTCACGTGTCGCACGTCCAACCGGCCGACGCGCGTCCAGGCAATGCCGTCGCGCGAGGTCAACATCTGGGCCCGGTCCTGCTCCCCTTCGGCGAACATGTACAGCGTCCCTTCGTGGGGAATGATGCACATGTCCTCGACCCATTGCTCGCGATAGATCGGGTTGCCCGGATGGCGTTTCCAAGCCAGCCCATCGGTCGACGTCGCCAGGCCGACCATCTTCCGGCCCGGCCGCGTTCCGTCGTAGCCGGTGTACCACATTCGCCATTGGTCCCCCTCGCGCAGAATCCAACCCCGCTCTCGGATCTTCACGTCCCAATGACCATCACCGGCGGCCACAAAGACGGGGTTGTTGGCGACCGGTTCGAAGCGAGTCAACTCGGCGGGAAAGAGTTCGTCGGCATGCGCGCGTGTCAGCAGAACAATGGTCGCCAGCGCGGCCAGGCAGAATCGCAATGGAATCGTCGGCATGGGGTTCCTCCAGAGGCGATGACTATAATCGCTCCCGCCGCCGAAGTCGTGAGACATCGGTGATGTGTGCTTGACGCTTGGAGCCTGACGATTTCGGTCATGGAGACGATTGCAAATTGAGAATTGCAAATTGCAAATTGCAAATTGAAGGGCGTTCCCTCCGGCGGCCCCGTGGCCTGGTGATGCGTCTCGAACTGCACATGCCAGCCATCGCGTTCGGAAGACTGGCGTCCCTGCTTCCAATTTGCAATTTGCAATTTGCAATTTGCAATTCTCAATTTGCAATCCGTCTTTGACTCCGATCCGTCACAGCAGTCAGAGGGCATTACTTGTGACTGAACCGCCGATCGAGCCGCGTGAGAAGGTGAAGTCGTTTCCGACGGCGCCGGGGGTCTACCTGATGAAGGATGACCGCGGCCGGGTGATCTACATCGGCAAGGCGGTCAACCTGCGGAACCGGGCGTCGAGTTACTTCACGAAGCAGGCGGCCGAGGATTTTCGCACGGCGAGTCTGGTCACGGTGATCAAGGACATCGACTTCATCCAAGTCGACAGCGAGGTCGACGCCCTGCTGCTGGAGGCGCGGCTGATCAAGGACATCCAGCCCCCCTTCAACACGGAATTGAAGGACGACAAGACGTTCCCGTATCTGGAGATCTTCGTGCGCGAGGAATATCCGCGCGTCGAGTTCACCCGCAAACCCCGTCCGCGCGGCACCAAGTTGTACGGGCCGTTCACCAACGCCAAGAAGCTGCGCGGCGCGATCGCCGTGTTGCAGCAGGTCTTCCGCTTCCGGACGTGCTCGCTGAACATCAAGCAGGACGACGAACGCTGGCGCTGGTTTCGGCCGTGCCTGCTGGCGAGCATCAACCAATGCACGGCCCCGTGCAACCTGCGCATCAGCCGCGACGACTATCGCCGCGACATCCGCAAGCTGCGGCTGTTCCTGGAGGGAAAGAAGGTCCGGCTGTTCCGCGAACTGCGGGAGGAAATGCAACTCGCGGCGAAGGAGTTGAAGTACGAAAAGGCCGCGCGGCTGCGCGATCAGATCAAGGCGCTCGAGAACCTGAATCTGCGCGGCGACCTGAAGCAGCACGCGCAGCCCGAGGTCT
>JAYTIB010000674.1:0-9459 GCA_043732205.1 Schlesneria sp.
TGAGCGGCAAGGCGCTAGCCGCCGGTCATGCAGGAAATCACCGGCGGCTAGCGCCTTGCCGCTCACGTCACACAACTTTCAACACGAATGGCGGAGAGCCGCAAATACCTTGTTCGCCCCTCGGATGCCACTCGATTCGGCGCTGGACCGGTGAACGTCTCTCCATCGTTCGTGTCGCGGATCGCAAGTTCTTGCCGGTGTCGCCGGGCCGGCCGCGTGTCATAACGCTCTAGCAAATGAGTCGACACGGGAGATCGCCGCAGAACACAGCTTGGGAGATGTCGTTATTTTTCGACGAGGCGCTTGTGTTCGATGCATTAAATCGGAAGATGGCGTCAACACAGCAACCGATGTATGGCAATTTTACGAGCGATTGGTTCTCGGCACCGATTCCGGCCGCCGCAAAACATCCGATGTAAGAACGGCAGGGTTCGATGATGGCACAGTTGGGGGATTCTCGAAGCAAGCGTCCGGGGTCGCTCCGTTTGCAGATCGCCGTTCTGCTCTTTCCACTGCTTCTGTTCGGCTGCGGCAAGACTCTGCCCCCGACCAGCGGCGGCACCCCGCTAGGCGGTACTGCAAACGACGGTACGGCCAAAGACGGCAAGACACCGACGGAGACCAAGCCGGGCGGTGCTTCGAATGTCCCCCCATCGCCCTGTGGAGCGGACCCCGCTTGGGTGACCTCTCCCAATGAGTTCGATGCCAAGACTTTCCCTGCGTTCGACGTCGTTACCAACTGCGATTTCCACAGGTGGTCTTGCCAGACGTGCCTCTGGTTGACGAGCCCCGAACCAGGCACGAATGGCCGCTTGGTATTTGAGGGCTTTGCCGACCCAAATGACCTGTTCACGAGCAACGGAAAAGGGCCCGGTTCCGTCCCGTACCCCGGTCACACTGATCCGGCCCGGCCACTGAAGATGCTGGCGCGTGTGGCCAAGTCGCAAACCACGGTCTCCATCAAGGATGTCTTCCAGGCGGGCCCCGGCAACAAGGCGTTGATCGACCAGAACGGCGCGATCGTCTACTACTCCAATCACCTGAACAAGGCGTATTGGAATTTCATAGTCGACAAACAGTTCTATGACTTGAAGACGCTGCAGGCCGACAAGACCACCGATTTCCCGGTCGGCGCGATCGAGTTGAAAGCCTCCTGGCGCATCGCCCAAAAGAAACAGGAAGACGGGCAATGGGGGAAGTGGTTGATCGAGAACGCAGAGGATCGGTTTCATGTCATTGAAACCACCATTCCCACGGTTGTCGTGAACGAACAGCGGCAGATCGTCACGAGCCCCGCCGACCCGGTGGCCGCCAAGATGGCGCTGGTCGGCATGCATGTCGTGGGCGTTGTCCAGCAACATCCCGAATTCATCTGGGCGACGTTCGAGCATGTCGACAATGCCCCGGACAAGGCGAAAACTCCCACCAATGACGGCGGACCTACCGGACCCTGGTCGTTCTACAAGTCTGGTACGCCGCTCGCGCAGACCAATCAATTCGATGTCAACAATCCGCTGGCCGTGGTCAACGTCTGTCTCGTCAATCCGCAGGGGGGCGGAAGTTCGGTAAATCCAAGACAGCGCCACTTCAAAACGCCCGAGCGAAGGCGTTCTCAACGTTGCTCCTTCGCTGGCGCGTCAGGCTTCAATGCGACCAGTAGTTCTTTTCACACGGCGGCCTGAGACCCCATGACTGATTTGGTGAGACTTGAGTTCGATGTCGTCGTGCTCGGCGGTGGCCCCGCGGGTTGCGCGACCGCTTTGACACTGAACAGTGAAGGAGTGACACGGGTGCTGGTGGTCGAATCCAGCGCCTACGAACTCCCCCGGATCGGCGAGTCTGTTCCGCCCGACACCCGGCAATTGCTCCATCAACTCGGTCTCTTGGACGAGTTCCTTGCCGAGGGTCATGACCCCTGCGTGGGGAGTTGCTCGTCATGGGGCAGCGATGAACTCGGCTACAACGATTTCATATTCAACCCGTTTGGCAACGGCTGGCACTTGGATCGCCGGCGCTTCGATGACTTTCTCGCCCGAGCGGTTCAAAAGCGGGGAATCGAATTGCGGAGCCAGACGAAATTCCTCGACATCGCCACCCATGCCGGGGACGGTGTGCATCTGCGTTTGGGCAGTCCCACCGGCGAATGCGAAGTCACCGCGAAGTTCGTCGTCGATGCCACCGGCAAACGCTCGGTCTTCGCCCGCCGCCGCGGCGCTCGCCGCCGTGATCTCGATCGCTTGATCAGCGCGTCCGCATTTTTCGAACTGCCGGAACAATCGCAATTCGCCAGACTGACATTTCTGGAAGCGGTCGAGTACGGCTGGTGGTACACGGCCCGCCTGCCCGACCGCCGGATCGCCGTGGCCGTCGCAACGTCTCACGTGCTCTACCAGCAGCACCGCTTTGATCAGCAGTTGGTCTGGCTGACGGCGTTGGCACAAACCCGGCATATCGCCCCGGCCCTTGTCGAGTGCCGGTTTGTTCCGGACAGCCTCGTCGTGTGCGACGCCCCCTCGTTTGTCCTCGATCACGTCTACGGCGACGACTGGCTGGCCGTTGGCGACGCCGCGTCGAGTTACGACCCGATCTCGTCGCAGGGAATCTTCAAAGCGCTGGCCGATGGTCTCAGCGGCGGCCGTGCGATCGCCGCTTATTTGAGGGGAAACCAGCACGCCCTCGTCGAGCATCAGTCACGCGTCGAGCGTCAATTCAGTGAGTACGAGCGGCAGCGGGCGTACTACTACGATCTTGAACGCCGCTGGGAAACCGCCCCGTTTTGGCAGGACCGCCAACGTCGCGCACCCACGGCCGCGTCGACAACCGACTGAGGACCGGCGCATCAATAACTGTGTGGATTCGGTGAGAATCAGCCGTAGCACGGACGCCTCGTCCGTGCGTCCAAATCTCCCGACATCGCTCGAAAGGGACGCACGGACGAGGCGTCCGTGCTACGACAGTTATTGATGCGCCGGTCCTGAGCAGGCGGACCGCATGCAGACGCGGGTGTTCGTCCCTCGTCGTCCCTCGTCGTCCCTCGTCCCCAAGCAGCAGCTTGGGAACGAGGAAAGGGACTGTTATGCTGCCGACCGCTCGGAAAACGCGGTTCACCACGTGGTTGTTTTCAGGGGACAGGCCGATGGTTTCGCGAACCGTTTGGTTCTTCAGTCTGTTGCTGCTGTGTTCGGCGGTCCGTTCATCGCCGGCGAAGGAGCCACCGGAACTGGTCCACGGAACGTGCGTCGACGGGGCCAAGCGGCATCTTGCCGGCGTGCGGGCGCGATTGCTGCAAGGGTCGGTCGAGGCGCGGCCGCGGCGGGTGGATGCGGACGGCGATGTCATGTCCACCGTCAGGGTGATTGACGAGACGACCACGGACTCGATCGGCCGGTTCTGGTTGAAGAATGAGCAGGCCGCCGAAGCCGATGCGAGTGGCTTGCTCAAGCAGCCGCTCCTGGTCTTGGACGCGCCGGGGCAATTGCCCGAAGTCCGATCGTTGACGCATCCGATCCCCCACGTCGTGGCCGCGCCGAAGGTGACGGTCGCGGTCCGGTTCATCGACACCGACAAGCAGCCGGTGACCGATGTCGCCGCGCGGTGCATCGGCGGTGACTGGCCGAATGCTTTCCTGGAACCGGGGCGGGGCATCGGTCTCGAGGTGGCGGCCAACAAGGAGGGAGTGATGACGATTCCCCTCAGTTCCGCGAAAACGTCCGTCTGGGTGCGGGCTCCCGGATATCTCCCGTTCGCGCTTCGCCTGAAAACAACGAAACCGCAAGACCTCATTGATTTTGGCTTCGTAGCTCATATGGCCACGGCGGAACCGATCGAATTGCAACTGGCTCCCTCCAGTGAAGCCGTGGGACGCGTGGTCGATGCCGCGGGTTCACCTCTGCCGGGAATGGCCGTCGTGGGGCTGGTTCGTCCCACCGGAGTCGGGATTGGTCGGCGGCATCCGATTGATCTGCGTGGCATGGAGACGGTCACGGACGAGCAGGGCCGGTTCAAGCTGACCGGGCTGCCACGCGATTGGGTGCGGTTGATCGCCTTCGATCAAACCCGGTCCGCCGAAGCGGAGGCGTTGGTCACGGGACTTCCCTGGCAGACGGGCGACCTGATGGCCCAGCCGATGCGCGAGTTACACGGCCAGGTGTGGGACCGCGTCACGAACGCGCCGCTCAGTCCGCCGGATGAAGTGCGGGTCGCCTTTCGATCCACGGAACTCGGGACACGCTGGTCGGCTGCGATCGATCAACGCGGCGAATTCGCGATCCCGGTGCCGGCGTTTCTCGACGGACACGTGCGCCTGGTGCCGCATCCCCATCTGTCGCAAGTGAGTGGCGATGCGGAGGTCAATTCGAGACGCCCTGAACCGCTGATTCTGCGAGTACAACCCAAGGCCGCCATCATTCCCGACACGGAACTGATTGCCGCTCTGAACGACTTTCCACGCGACTATGCGCTGGCGAAAGATCAGTGGGTGCGACACATCCCCGCCCCCTTCACGAAGAGCCGTCAAGCGTACTGGCAGTTCCTTCGCAAGGAATCCGGTACTGCTCCCACTTGGATGAAGACCGCGTATATCGGTTCCTGGCTGTTGGAGAAACCTGCGGGCTCGATGATTTTCATCGCTGGTGACGATGGCTCATTTCGTTGCGTCGATGCCAGTCCGTCGGAGATCAGACTTTCCAATCTGTTCGCCCACGCATTCCCGCAATTCTCCACCACCCGAGTTCGCTTTGGACCGTTTTTATTGGCAGGGAGACCATTGATGAGTGAGAAGCTGGCATTCGCCGGAGACATTGTGCTGCGGGAAGGGATGCCTCTCGCCGAAGGTGTCCGGCAACTGGAGACACTGCTTCGAAACGAATGCCGGTTGCCGGTCGAGTTGGACCTGACTCATGAAACGGTCGAAACGCTGCACGTTCGCGGTAAATTCGACACTCGCCGGATGAAGGGAAAAATGGTGCCGATTCGGCTGGCCGGGGATGGGGCCATCGGGCCATTCGGCTCGTCGGGAACACCGACCCAACTGGTCGGCCACGTGGCCAACCTGATCGCCTTGCCGTACTCGTTCGAGGCGGAGATCACCGGCGACAAGTACGTGGAGTGGGGAACATCATGGCCACCGTATGTCCCGTCCGGCAGTCCGAATCGTGCCGAGCTCGAAAAGAGCCGCACCGCGATCATGCGCCAACTGGCTCCCACTGTGCTGAGAGAACAACTGGGATTGGACGTCGAAATCCATGACGTCTCATTGCCGTTGGTGACCATCCGGCAGCGTTCAAATTGACGGAGTGACAAGCCCGGATTATTCACCACGAAACACACGAAAGGCACGAAAGGAATGAGTTGAGACCGGTAAGGGCCGTTCGAGAATTAACTGTCGCATTGTCGCTGATCGCTCCGCGATCAGAACGTTGGATCGCGGAGCGATCCACGACAATAATTTCTCGAACGCTCCTAAGCTTTCACCTGCCGCTCGCTTGGGAACCGTAAACAGCAAGTGCGGGACGCATGATTGTCGCCGGGGAATTTCGTAAACTCGCCCGGCACCCGTCTGCCTGGACTGCGAGTTGTTTTCTACCTGACGGTCCCGGCAACTTCGAATCGGGCTGACCGCTCCCGGTCCTGACAACACAACGACACTGACGAGCCCTGACAACACAACGACACTGACGAGGAATGTTCGATGAAGCCTGTGAATCTGGTGCTGACCGTCACGTTTGCGATCACCGCACTGGTGGTGACTGTCTGGCTCGGTCGCTATCAGGGGCAGATCCCCGTCATCCAACCTCCGGCAGGCACAACGGCCGCGGACCCGGACGGTTTGCCGATTCCGGCAGCGGGACCGTACGGCAAGGCGGTGGCCGCCGAAACGAAGTTTGATTTCGGCGTGCTCGAACGGGGCGACAAGGGATCGCACTCGTTTGTGATCAAGAACGAGGGGCCGGGACCGTTGCGCGTGAAGCACGGCAAGACGTCGTGCGGGCAATGCACATTTGGAAAGGTCGTCCCCGAGGACGATGACATTCCGCCCGGAGGAACCGCCGAAGTCCAAATCAATTGGAAGATTGAGAATCCCGTGACGAGGTTCCGTCAGACGGCGGATGTGCATACGACCGACCCCGACAACAAGAAGCTGGTGTTCTCAATCACGGGTCATGTCGACAGTCCGTTTCATCTGGTTCCTGACGGAACCTGGGCGATGGGTGATCTGTCCGAAACCGATCCGACGATCGTCGAGGGACTGCTGTACTCATCCGTTGCGGATGAGATTCTCATCGATCACGCGGAATGTCCCAATCCACTGGTCAAGGTCACCTGGGAACCGGCGACCGCTGCCTTGCTGGAGGAAAAACAAGGCAAGGCGGGACTCGTGATCAAAGTGGCGGTCGCCCCCGGAACGTCGATCGGTCCGCTGCGAGAGACCGTCAAGCTGCACACGTCCATTCGTGGCGGGACGGTGGTCGAATTCAGCCTGTCCGCCCATCGACCCGGTCCGATCGAAATCAAGGGACGCAATTTCAATCCGGAAAACAACGTCCTCAAACTCGGTGATTTCGCCGCCACGGAAGGTGCCAAGGCCAAGCTGACGATGTACGTCCGAAACTCGGAGGGGGACTTCGCGGCGCAACAAGTCGAGGCTGAGAACGGTCGCGCCAAAGTTCGAGTCGCCTCGAACGGGAAGACCTTTGGAAAATCAAAGGTCTTCGACGTGGAAGTCGAAATCCCCCCCGGCCCTGCGGCCAATCGACGGGACAAGAAGGCGGAGCCGGTCGTGCTCAAGCTGAACCATCCCACGATCACCGAGTTCAAGTTGTACGTGGACTTCCTCGCGCAGTAGCCCTCGACGCCGGGGTTAGGTGGACTCAGCCTCATGCCGGCACATTCCAGTTGCGACCTTGCGCATCGCGGAGTTTGCCTTGACGTCTTATTCGCAGATTCGATAGCACATCACCGCGCATCGGCGGCGCGACAAGCGACTCGCGGCCATTGATCAACCCGTAGGACGGATTTTCAATCCGTCCGTCAAGACCGGACGGATTGAAAATCCGTCCTACGTTCTTGGTGGATGGCTTTCTGCGGGCTGCAAAAGAAATCTGGCCCGGTCAACTTTGACAACCCTGTAACCAGTCGATCCCAAGACCGATTCACGAATTTTCAGGAGCGGCAGTGAAGTACTCATCCGGCGGTGCGGGTTCGATCAAGAGACGGCTGATGGCGGCCATCGCGATGGTGTTCTGTGCCGCCATCGTGGGATGTCCCGGAACGACCGCCAAGGTTGGAAACGGGACCGGATCAAACAACGGCGCAAACTCCACCAAGTCCGTTTCCGGCGAGAAACCGTCATCCGCAGCGGTGCGTCAACCGCCGTGGACCGAATGGAAGACGCCCGCCGCCGCGTTCCTGCTCACGGGTGAACAACATGGCTACTTTGAGCCGTGCGGATGTTCGCTGCATCAACTCGGCGGCATGGCGCGGCGCGGCGATCTTGTCCGCAAGCTGACGCAGGAGAAGAAGTGGCCGCTGTCCGGATTGGATGTGGGCGGGACGGTCAAGCGCAACCGCAAACAGGACCAGATTAAGTTCCTGCTGCTGATGGATGCCTTCAAGCACATGAACTATGCGGGCATCGCGACGGGGCTGGAAGAGTTGAAGCTCGGCGCCGACTTTCTGCTGCAGCAGCAGGTTGCCGACCCCGAAGAGTTGAAGAAGTCGGTGGCGCTGTTGAGTGCCAACGTGGTGTTGTTCGACCAGCCGGATCTCGGTTGGCCACTCGCCTCGCGCCTTGTGCAGGTGGGCGATGTCAAAGTCGGTGTGACCGCCGTGATTGGCGCCAGCCTGCGGGATCAGGTGGCTCCGGCCGGCCCGATGACCAACATCACCATCAAAGATCCCGCCGAGGTCTTGCCCGGTGTGATCGAAAAGTTGCAGGCGGAGAAGCCTGCCTTCCTGGTGCTACTCTCACACGGCAGCGAAGCCGAGGCGAAGGAACTGGCCGCGAAGTTCCCGCAGTTCCGGATCATCCTGACCGCGGGCGGCCCCGAAGAAGCGGACCCCAAACCGGTCGTCGTCGGCCAGACGTGGATCCTTCAAGCCGGTCACAAGGGGAAGCGCGTCGGCGTGCTCGGTTACTTCCCGGACGATGCCGCCCAGTCGTTCCGTTACGATCTCGTCGAACTCAACGACACCGATTTCAAGAACGACCCGCACATGCGCGAGTTGATGAAGAACTACCAGCAGCAGATCCAGGACGAATCGCTCGCCACCTCGGACGAATTGCTGCTGCGGCACCCCTCGGGCAACAAGTTTGTCGGGGCGGCCAAGTGCGGTGAGTGCCACAAGCAAGCCTACAGTCACTGGAAAGACACCAAGCACGCCGAAGGCTTGGCCAGCCTGAAGACCGGCCACCCCGGACAAGAGAAGGAATGGGTCGTCCGCATCCACGACCCGGAATGCCTGTCGTGCCACATCACCGGTTGGGAACCGCAACAGATGCTGCGGTTCGACTCGGGCTACATCACCGAAGAACGATCGCCGCATCTGGTCGGGCAGCAGTGCGAAAACTGTCACGGACCGGGCAGCAAGCATGTCTCCTTGGAGGAGGGATTGGTGGCGATGTCCCCGGACGCCACAATGGACGCCGTCATGGCTTCACGCAAGAACGTGAAGCGGACACTCGAACAGGCCCGCAAGGAACTGTGCGTCCAATGCCACGATCCCGACAACAGCCCGAAGTTCAAACCGGATGCCTTTCATGAGTACTGGGACAAGATCGCGCATCCTTGGAAGGACTGATCCCATCGGACGGTTCCCGCATTGGCGGCGCGAAGCCCGCCATCGAAGTGGGCAG
This sequence comes from Schlesneria sp., assembly GCA_043732205.1. Lineage (GTDB taxonomy): Bacteria > Planctomycetota > Planctomycetia > Planctomycetales > Planctomycetaceae > Schlesneria. The sequence goes on from JAYTIB010000674.1 coordinate 8,855, forward strand.
TGGATGGTGGGTAGTGGGTAGGGGGTAGTGGGTAGTGGGTAGCGAAGACAGACGAATACGTGTCTTGTCCCCTCTCCCCCGTCTTCGGGGGAGAGCGACTGTGTTTGGAATCAAGGGCTAATCAAGCGAGTGCGGTTTTTTGTTGGTTGATGTTTGGGGTTGTGGGTTGTGTTCGAGTGGTGTGGTGTTGCGGGTGGTGTCTTTCCAGGGTTGTTGGTTTCGGATCATGGCGTTGAGGATGGTGAGGAGTTTGTGCATGGCGGCGATGAGGGAGAGTTTCTTGTTCTTCCCCCGGAGGACGAGTTGTTGATAGAAGTTTTTGATGACGGGGTTGAAGCGGATGGCGCTGAGGGTGGCCATGTAGAGTGCGGAGCGGACGGAGGCTCGTCCTCCCCAGATGGTTTGTTTGCCCCGAAAGGTTCCGCTGTCGCGGTTGATGGGGGCGACTCCGACGAGCAGGGCGATCTTTTGTCGCGAGAGTTGTCCGAGTTCGGGGAGCTCGGCAAAGAGGGTTCGAGCGGTCTGCGGTCCGACGCCTGTGGTGGACCGGAGGAGTTCGTCGGTCTGGTGCCAGACGGGGCTGTCCTTCAGCCGCTGGTCGAGTT
>JAYTIB010000675.1:0-3637 GCA_043732205.1 Schlesneria sp.
GATTCGGTGATGCACGAGTTCCGCGCGCTGGTGCTGTTTGCCAGAAGCGATTATCAGCAGGCCGCCTCGACGATTCACTCGGTCCTGGCCGTTGGCCCGGGCTGGAACTGGACCACGCTCAGCAGCCTGTATTCCAGCGTTCCCGTCTACACGGCGCAACTGCGATCGCTGGAGGCGTTCACGAAAGCGAATCCGCAGGACGGTGCTTCGCGGTTCCTGCTGGCCTATCACTACATGGCCGACGGATACCCCGATGCGGCCGAACGCCAGTTGAAGCAGGTCGTGCAGCTCGTCCCCAATGACAAGGTCGCTGCCGACGTGTTGCGAATGGTGACGAAACCGCCGGCGGCCCAGCCGAATGAGACGGGGCAGGATCCGACTCCACAACCTCCTTCGGTCGACACGCCACCGACCACGCCACCGACCACGCCACCGACCACGCCGCAGACCGCGGCACCGGCCGTCAAGCTGATCGACCCGGCGATGCTCCTTGGAACGTGGCAGGCGTCACGCGACGACGGATCGAAATTTGAACTGATTCTCAAGAACGACGCGTCCTTCAACTGGAAGTTCACTCAGAAGGAGACCGTCCAGGAGTTCGGCGGCACATACAAGGTCGAGGCGAATGTCCTGGCGCTGGAACGCAAGGACGGCGGGTCGCTGGTCGCGGGAGTGGTTCCCGACGGCGATCAGAAATTCAACTTCAAGCTGCTCGGTGCTCCGAAAGAAGACCCGGGTCTCAACTTCAGCAAGTGAACGATCAGACCAAAACAATCATCCCCGTTGAGAAGGAACAAGATCATGAATCGACGCGAAGTATTCGGAACGTTGGGAGCCACGGCTGTGGCTCTTGGAGCCTCCTCCTTGGCCCAGGCTCAACCGGCGAAAAAGCCGGAAAAGGCGGACGATCATCACGAACGGCACTTCGAAATCTGCGCGAAAGCCTGTGCGGACTGTCAGTTGGAGTGTCATGGCTGCGGTCACCACTGTGAAGACTTGGTGGCTGCCGGGAAAAAGGAACATGTCCGGACGATGAAGCTGTGTGCCGATTGCGGCGACATCTGCGCCGTCGCGGCGAACATCGTCGCCCGGCACGGCGCGCTGTCGGCGACGGTTTGCGAAGCCTGCGCGAAAGCCTGTGATGAATGCGGCAAGGCCTGCGCCGCATTCGCCGACGACAAGCACATGACCAAGTGCGCCGAAGAGTGCAAGAAGTGCGCGGCAGCGTGCCGCGAGATGGTCAAACACGCCGGCATGAGCCACTAAGGTCGCGTCAACGATTGAACGATGGGTTGTAGCCACGCTCGCCAGAGCGTGGGCGGGTCGCGAATGGCGGCCCCATCCCCACGGTCTGGCGACCGTGGCTACTCCTGTCTTGCTCGTTGACGAAGCACTCGTGGTTCACCCACCGGCAACCCGGCCTCATTCGGTGAGCGGGAGAACGCGGTTCGAAGGAGCGATGCAACATGTTGAGCATTGGAATGCTGTCACTGATCTGTGCCGTGGCGAGCGGTGTCTTCGGCTTCGGAGCCGATGCGCCGCCCGTCTGGACGTGGGGGAAGGGGTCGTTCTTTTTCTTCCTGGTGCTGGCGGTGGCCTCGTTCATCGGCAGCACGATGCGCCGGCCGTCCCTGTTGTGGGAAGTGCTCGACGAGGTCCAAGGCAAACGGTTTCGAAACCTTCGTCCGAGTCAGGCTCGTGGCCTGACCGGAGAACAACAAGAGTGAACGCTGGCTGGATCGCTTTGGCGATCCGGCAGCCAAGTGCCGCGGCTTCGGCCAAGGCGGGATTTGTTTCCGAGGAACACAAAATGGACATTTTCACACAAACGGTTTTTCCCTTGGCGGCTGCCGGGTATTCGCTGGTTTACCTGCTGGCAGGCGGGGGCTTCTTTGGGGCCTTCGTCATCTTCGTCGTCATGAAGATGATCGGAAAGTAACGCCTCCCACGCCGACGCATTGGAGATCAACATGCTTGAAACGACACACGTGCAGCACGATGCCGGGGCCGTCACGCGGGAAGACCTCGTCGCGCTCCTCAACGAAGACCTCGCCGGCGAATACCAGGCGATCATTTCCTATGTGATCTATTCGCAGGTCATCAAGGGCGCGCAGTACATGAACATTGCCGCCGAACTGGAAGTGCATGCGTCCGAGGAACTGGCACACGCCATCATCATCGCAAAGCAGATTGACTATCTGGGTGGGATGCCGCTGGCGGTCGCCAAGCCGGTCAAGACGTCCGCGAAGGCCGAGGAGATGCTGCGGTTCGATCTGGACAATGAGAACACGACGATCGCCCGCTATCGGCAACGGGTCCGTCAGTGCGAAGCCTTGGGTGAGTACGCCATTGCCGAACAGATTCGAGACATCCTCGTCCAGGAGCAGGATCACCAGATCGCGCTCGCGACGGCTCTGGGTGTGGAAGTTCCGAATGTCGCCCAGCTTGAGGAGGCTCCGCCGTCCAAGCCAAGCTAGGTCAACAGAAACGTGTCGACGTCGGTTCGGAATCGGCTTCTTGTGGAAGCAGACTCACCGCGCCGCAGATTAAGAAAAAGGGTCTTGAAGATGAAAAACATGGTCGCGAAAATGGAACGTGTGGTTGCAGCGAGCCTGATTGCCAGCCTGGTCTCGATTGGCTTGGCCGGGTGTACCGACACAACCAAGTCGTCGACGAAACAGGAAACGAAAATCAAAACGCCCGGTGGGACGACGACGATTACCACCGAAAAAGAAATCAAGACGACCGGCGAGAAACCACCGGTTGTCAATCCTTGAATCGGGAGCCTTCCGGCGGACGCTCGTTGCGTCCAATTGGATGGTCCGAACACCTCTTCAACTAAAAAGGAATTTAACCATGTCGAATTCAACAATGATGCCCAGCACCAACAAGCAGGAATGGGCTCCGACAGTCGATAAGGCCAAAGAGACGGCGGCCTCGGTGGGCGAGTTGGCCAGTAACGCGGCCTCCGCAGTCGGCGCGATGGCGAGTCGGGCGGTGTGCGATGCCGGTTCGATGGCGAGTCAGGCGGCCTGTGATGTTGGCAAGAAAGCGGACGACCTGACTGCCAGCGCGGGCGTTGGCATCCAGCAGTGGGGCGACAGGCTCAGCAAGAACGTTCCGCACGCGGGAGTGGTCGGTAGCGCGTCTCAGGCATTCGCCAAAACCATCAAGGATGGCGGCGAATACCTGGAGGATGCCAAGCTCAGCGGGATGACCGAGGACATTGCCCAGTTGGTTCGGCGGAACCCCATTCCGGCCGTTCTCATCGCCCTCGGGTTGGGTTGGTTGGTGGCGCGCAAACTGAGCCGATGAGCAAATGACGCACACATGTTGCGTGCGTTGGATGGTCCGAACGCTTCTTCATCAAAAGGAATTTAGCCATGTCGAATTCAACAATGTTGCCAAGCGGCAATAAGCAAGAATGGGCTCCGACAGCCGACAAAGCCAAAGAGGCCGCAGGCAAGGCCAAGGAGGCTGTTGCGTCCGTGGGCGAATTGGCCAGTGACGCGGCCTGCGCAGTCGGCGCGATGGCGAGTCAGGCGGCCTGTGATGTCGGCTCGATGGCGAGTCAAGCAGCCTGTGATGTCGGCAGGAAAGCGGACGACCTGACCGCCAGCGCGGGGGTCGGCATCCA
>JAYTIB010000676.1:0-9441 GCA_043732205.1 Schlesneria sp.
CGCCACGCTCCCCGCCGCCGCCGAACACGACATCCGCCCCCGATGCCAGACAAACGCCAACACCATCCGCAGCACCATCCCCAACGCCAACGGCTCCAATTCCGTCAACGCCAGGAAGCACTTGAGAGTCCGCACCGATTCCGCCACCATGACCATCGCGAGTCCTTCCTGTGACCTGGTGATAATTCCAAGATCCAGTCATGGGACAGGACTCGCTTTCTTGCAAGACCAACTTCCAACACCCAAACCAAAGAGCGCAACTTCAAAACGCGTAAGCGAGGGCGAGTGATCGTGGCATTCCCCTGAGTTTCCCTCGCTTACGCTTCGGGTTACTTGGTTAATGCCAGTGCCGTTTAACGTTGGCCCACGGTCGAGTCACCTATTTCAGGTGGTCGACGATCTGCTGATCGAGGTTTGGAATCCTGCGTCGCAGATGCTGACTGAGTGGCGTTGGTGCCTTCCCGGAGTGGACTTCGGCGAAGTACGCCGCCAGGGCTTCGCGGGCTGCGGGCGGACCATGCAGGATGAAGTGGATCACACCCCACGCATCGCGGTAGTCCTTGCCGCCCATGTCCGTCAGTTCGCGTTTGGCCTCCAACCGCTCCAGAGCCGGTCGCCAACCAAAACGGATGGCAAACTTCAAATCGTTGCGGTGCGGGTTCTGCTTCTCCCGCAGGCCGGGCGAGACTTCGAAGTACTCCGCCAATCCCTCATCCAACCACAGCGGGACGTACGGCAGTGCGGTGTGCAACAGGGCGTGGGTCGTCTCGTGACGCACGTCGATATCCAAGCCCGAGTGCCGGTACGCGTAGACTCGGCCGGCATCCGTCCCCTGCACGAACAGCGCCTGGCGCTTGGTTCCGTCGGGGACGCGCTTGCTCACGTAGTCGTTGTAGCTCCAGCGGCTGCGGAACAGGTGAATCTGAATCGCACCACCCGATTCGCATTTCAAACCAAGCTGGCGTTCGATGTCGGTTTGCAGATCTCCCAAGTCGTCGACCAGACCCTGGACGTCGCGCAGGGCGAACTCCGACCGGATCAGGTACGGACCGAGCTGCTGTTCCTCGACCCAGCCCCCACCCCATGCCGCGCGCAGCGGTGCGAGAGCCAAAGCCAAACCACAGAGAATCGCCGGGAGTCGTTGCATGCGGCGGGATGTAGCTCAGTTGCCGCAGAATCGTCAAGAGGAAGAGATGGAAGTGACGAGTGGCGAGTGGTGAGTGGCGAGTGCGGAGGAAGAAAGAATTGTCTCGCGAGGCTTTGGTTGATAGGGGCATCTCGGCCCGTCGAACTCAACAGGGCACCCGGCAGCACCCGCCCCTCGCCCCTCGCCCCTCGCCCCTCGCCACTCGTCACACCACCGCCCGCTGTCGGTGGCTGCCCCAGAGGTGCCTGGGGATCGAGCCGATGCCGATCAGGACCAGTTGGCTGAGCACGAACAATCCCAGCTTGATGACCGTCCCTTCGGTGAATCCGTAGGAATGCAGGCCCGCCCCCAATTCGTTCACGCCCCACCATGACCAACTGACGAAGATGTTGCCGCCAATCGCCAGCACGGCCATCCCGCGTTCCTTGACCATGCCGCCCCAGCGGGCGTGCAGGACGAGCGCATTCCACAGCACGATGATCAACGCGCCGTTCTCCTTCGGATCCCAGCCCCAGAACCGGCCCCATGAATCGTCGGCCCACAGGCCGCCGAGAACCGTTCCCACGAAGCTGAAGAAGATCGAGAAGCAGAGCGTGCCGTAGATCATCCGGTTCAGATCCCTGCCGATCTCGGGGGTGAGCGATGGCGTGAACACGCCGCGCAGCACGTAGACCACTCCGAGCAGACCCGCCAGATACGTCGTCGCGTAACCGAGCGTAATTGTCGTCACGTGAGTCGACAGCCAGAAATTCGTGTCGAGCACGGCCTGCATCACCGTGAACGTGTCACCCTTCAGTGCCAGACCATCCGCGATCAGCAGCGTCGCGTAGCCGGCCACCGACGCAATCAGATTGCCGATCCCCAGACGGAAGACCAGTTCGAGAATCAAACCGAGGACCACGCAACCCCAACCGATGAACACCGCCGACGAATACAGGTTCGTCACCGGCGGCCGCCCCGAAATGTAGATGCGTCCCAACAAGGCCAGCGTGTGCAGACACAGGACAGAGACCAACAGCCAGAACGCCATGCGGTTGAAGCCCTGCGTCCAGCCCAACCATCCGCAGGCACCGATCACGAAGGCCAAGACGTACAACCGATCGGCGTGGGTGAACGGTCGGAAGTGATTGAAGAACGCTTCGAATCGCGTCGCAAACAGGCTCAGGTCGCGCGGCGGATGATCTTCGAGCTGCTTCTGATACGCCGTGACAGCCCGGTTGAAGTCTTGCGGGCGTTTCTTGTTCTCACCACTTCCCTGGCTGTCGGCATACGTCGACAGGATTTCCTTCCATGCCAGCACGGCGGGGGATTCCGGCTTCTTTTCCCGCACATGCGCGAAGAGGTCCGCGATCCAGGCGCCGGACAGCGTCTGCCACTCGTGGTCCTTGTCCTGCGGGGCGACGGCAAACACGGGCTGTCCCTGTTTGGCCAGCATCGGTTCGAATTGCATGCCCATCTGGAACGTGCGCAGCTTTTCACTGTCGGGGGCATTCTCGACCAGACGGTGCAGGCCGAAAGCGAACATCAGGCTGTCGAACGTCGACAGTTTGGTATCCAGTTCCAGCACCTTGCGCTGGTAGACGCTCATCGACCGGCGGTCCTTCCCCGCGACGGTGCGCGCCAGTTCGACCTGTTCGCGAAACTCTTTCTCACGACTGCGAATCTCATTGCGGGAATACCGCATCCCCTCGCGCTTCTTGACTCCGATCGTTTCTTGGACCTCCAAGTTTTCGACCTTGAACACTTCGTACTCGTTGGCCACTTCCGCGCCGGAGATGACGTCGACCAACCATTGAATGGCCGGGATCTGGCGTTTGTCTTGGCCGTGGCCGATCTCCACGTGCGTCCGGCCCGAGATCTCCAGCAACGCCGAATAGGCGGCGGAATCGAGCGGCTTGACGCGCCCGTCCTGCACGACCGGAAGCTGCCCGAAGCGGTACAGATCGTAGTCCACGAGCTTGGAACCGGGCGGGACGGCCCTGCCGATGATGTACGCTCCCGCCACGAGCACGATGGTTGCCGCCGCGGCGATCGACGGCCAGTCGAATTGTTTCGCGATCGGTGTCGCAGCCTGAATCTGTATTGCAGCCAGCGTCAGTTTGGCGATCGGCTTCATGCCCAATCGTTCGGCGAGTCGGGCCGCGCCGGCGCTTTGCTGCACCGAATCACTCCGCATCAGGAACCGGACCAGCAGCAGCAGGAAATGGACCAGCATTCCGATCGCCACCAGCATGCATGCGACGTAGGGCATCATCCAGCCTGAGTTGGCGACGACCGACAGCGTTGTATGCTCGATTCCCGTCCCTTTTTCCTGGAAGTAGCCGCTCTGATAGAACGTCTCGTTGGCGAACCGGAGTGGGTTGTTCATCCAGATCGTTTTCTCTTCATTGACGTTCCGCGTTGCATCCTTGATGAAGACCGTCGACGCGTAGTTGCGCGGCGTTGTCGTTCCGAGATAGTCCTCTTTGCGCACGTCCTTCAAGCGGAAATGAAACGGCTTGTAGAATCGCTTCGGCCGCAGGGCCAGTTCGAAGGTCTTGTCTCCGACGCGGATCTCGTCGGTCTCATGACTCATCGACAGCAACATGCCGACCAGATAGGTTCCGATCGGCTGGTTGCTGGCGCGGTCGGTCAAGGTGACATAGGCTGCGGCCATGTCGACCTTGCTGTCCGAATCCGTGCCGCTGCCCGGCTTCTTCGGCTCGGCGAACCATTCCACCCCCAGCCCGGCGGTCGCGAGATTCTTGTCGCGCGACGAGGCCGATCGCAGGTGCGAGTTGTGCAGTACGTCCCGGATCTCGATGCGGAACGGAAGCTCGGGCAGATCGATCGTTTTGTCGGTCTTGACCATCGACCGCGGAATCGCCGTGACACGCTCTTCACCCGCCTTCGATTTGTCGATCACCGCCAACTCGAACGTGCGAATGTCGTGGACGAACGCGGTCGTCTCGCCCTCTTCCAGGTTCATCTGAGTTTCAACCGCCGTCAGCGCGACGTGCAGTTCGTAGAACATCATCAGGCCAATCCCCGAATGCAGCAGCACGATGCCCGATCGTTTGCCGAAAACCACCCAGCACCCGGCCATCAACGCGGCCGACGCGAATCCCCCCTGGGTCAACTGCCAGAGGATTCGCATCGAGGAATCACTCGGGCGGGCTGATGAGCCGGAATACAGCAACCATCCAAACAGGAGTGTTAGCAGGACTGTCACTGTCACCATCAGCCGGGCGGCGAACTCCAAGATCGTGGTTGCTGTTTCACGCCAGGACTTCTGCACGGCCATGACCGTGACATACAGCGACCCGAGGCACAGCAATCCGACCAGTCCCACGTAGCCGATCCACAAGACCGGGTAGGGAATCCACGGATCGGTTTGAAAGCTGCGAGTGTTTCCCGCCGACGCGATGATGAACCATGTCACCCCGCAACCCGCGGCAATCGCCCCCAATCCCGCGAGCAATCGGGCACCGGTCGCCTGCTTCTTGAATCGGACGGCATGGGCCGAGACGAGGTTCAACGCGAGCAGCAGGCCGATCAGCTTGCCACCGGGGAACCAGAATCCCGGTCCCGACGGATTGGGAAGCTCCGGCGTCGGCGCGGCGGGCTGTGTCATGCTCTTCAGCCCGTGCATCACCGAGAGACACAGCCGGCCGAACGCGGAGATCTCATCGGAATTCGCGGGCATCTCGGGGACAAACGACGGAGGGAAGAAGATCGAGAACGGAATCCGCGCAAACCAACAGCGGAAGTACTGGCCGATCACCTCCCAGATGTCCTTATCCACCTGGGCGAACGTCCCGGCAAGGATCAGGAAGATCGACAGTGCGAACAACACGACCGTCAGCCGCAGTGACGCGGCCGGTTCCAGAATCCGCTTGACGATGTCCCAGACATTCAGGCCCTGCGGCTCATGCTGAGACAACCGGACGGTTTCTTCGTCAGTGAGAATTTCCAGATCGATCGCCATGAATCACCTCAACCTTCTCAGATTTATTCAGCGCGACTGACTGTGGTCCGGACCCCTTGGTCCGGACGAGAGCCTTCGACTGCGCAGGAGTTCTCACCGTGACAAGCCGTCGTCAGAACTTCAGCGATTTGGCGAACGCCTCAAACCGCTTTCGCTCTGTCACGGCCAGTTCCGGGTCGCCCATCAGTTTGACAAACACCGACTGTTCGCCGTTCTCGATCATCAGACCCAGCATGGTCTGTTCTTCGCCCTTCAACTCCACCAGTTGTCCGGTCCGCTTGCCAACGTCGAACTTCTGCAGCGACTTGTTGATTTCTTCCTCAGTCTGCGGACCGAGCCCCAGTTGCCCCCGCCAGCGGTTCACGTTGGCCATTCTCGAACCCCCGGCGATCGAGAGAGTGATTCTGACCCGCTTCTTGCCGTCCACCACTTCAAACGCGGCCATCGTAAATGTGGGGGGCCGAACACGGATCCACTCTTTGGGCTGGTCATATTGGATGTCCGCAGTCTCGTCGTCCGGAGCCTCGGTCTTCGGTTCGGCGGCCGCCGCCAGGGGCGGCATCGCTTTCGGCATCCCCGAATTCGGTTTGAGTTTGCCGGTGATGTTCAGCAGCGTGATGTTGAACTTGTCTGTTTTGATCGTCTCCGTGCGCGACGGCAAATCTTCGGCCTTGATGAACGGCAGGTCGAGTTGATTGCGCCAGCGGTTGATGTTGTCGAGCAAACCTTCGGTGAGATCCTTGCCGGCGGGCAGAGTCGTCACCGTGACTTCGAGCGGAGATTCACCGGGCGTGACCAGCGTCGCCGTCCGCATCTCACCCGGCTTGACGGGCTTCTCCTGCCAGTTGGTCGGCAGCGTCCATTCCGCTTTTCCGGCAGCAGAAAAGTGAACCGACTTCAACAATGTGCGGAACTCGGGTTCGAGCGCCGCGACCGGCTCGGGCGGTCCCTGCAGTTTGAAGAACCAGAGCGAGGAACCATGTGGAACGATGGCGGCCAGCATCTGCGCGGGACGCGCCTTGCGCGCGGCGGATGCCTTGAGGAACTCCTTCGTCTGCAGCGATTCGTGCGAGGGAACCGTGTAGGTCGAGACTTCCTCGTGCTGGTCGCACCCCGCAAGAAACACAACGGAGGCGGCAATCCCGGCCCGCAACAGGCGTTCGACGAACAATGAATTGGCGGATGACATCGGCACGAGGACACATGGCCTTCGTTGAATGAAGTTGATTGAAGAAGAGAAAATCCGGTTGGGCGGGAAACGATTACGGCGGGCTTCCGGCAGTGGGTGGGATTATAGCCGTCGAACTTGCGGAAAGTACAACTGCCGTTGTTGGATGGCGGGTCAATTTGAGGGGATTTGACGATCGCAAACCGTAGCATGGACGCCTCGTCCGTGCGGCAAAACGTGACCAACTGCGGAATTGGCCCGCACGGACGAGGCGTCCATGCTACGACTTGATTGATACGCCGGTCCCAAGCTCACTTTCATGCCGTCCGGACCTCGATCAATTGGTACTGACCGATTCGCGGCGAGGGGAGCGGTTGCATCTGTTCGTCGAACAATCGGGACATCAACCCGAACCGAGGCAGCAGACTGCAAAACCGTTCGGCCCTGGCACGGCCTCCGTCGGCAAACCACGCGGTTCCACCGGGTGCCAGCATCTTGAGAATCAGGTTCGCCAGTGGCTCGTGGTTGCGATCCTCGTACAGCAACTCGCAGCCCCACAGCAGTGGAAACTGTCGCGCTGGCGGGTGCCGCCAATCGAGAACCAGTCCCGATGCCTGTGTGAAGCCCGCCCGTCGCGCGTTGAACAGGGCCAGGTCCACCGCCTTGGGCTCGTAGTCGCTGAAGGTCACGCGCAACCCGCGAATTAGCCCGGCCAGTCCCACCAATCCAATGCCCGCCCCCAGTTCCATGACTTCCGTGTCAGCGACCCAACTTGTTCGCAGAACGGTCGCGGCCATCTTCAGTGCGGCCGGCCACATGTACGCCCAATAGGGCATGTACGCATCCCGCTCGAACGCGGCGTGGACGTCTTCGTCATCCAGAAGGGCATCGGGCGACGCGGGCAGGATCGGGCGAAACACGTGGCCTTCGATCGTCCATTCCCGTTCGGCCCAACCGCCGGGGACATCACGCAGCCCCTCGGGAACCGTGGCCAGGCGGGTGGAGGGATCGCGGAATTCGAGAGTGTCGGGATGCGAGGCTGGGGTCACAAGTTGGATCCGGAAGTCAGACGTAAGGGGCTGTGCATCGATTGCTTCCGTGAGTTCGCCTGGACTTCATCGGTGTTCATCTTTCTGCCTCTCTCTTTCTGTCTTCCTGCCTTGCCCGTACAGGAAGATGGAGACAGAAAGAAAGAGGCAGAAAGATCATTGATACCTCACGCGGCCGAAGGTGAGTCGTTTAACCGCGTGGGCATCGCCCCGCGCGTGAGCGGTGATTCACACTCAAAACACGCGGGGCGATGCCCACGCGGTTAAACGAAAACATCTCATTCATGCCCGCGAGCAGTAGAGTCTCGTTGGCCACTCTCGGACGTAAAAAACGCACAGCTCCTGAGCAAACTGAACACTGAAAACAAAACACTCAAAACTCAACCCGCGATTGGCGCTGTTCATCGATTTGTCACGGCCCTGATTCGCCGTTCGTCGCTGCCGTTCCGCCGCGCAGGAACGGTTTGATCTTCTCCAGCAGCTTCGGCCCGATGCCCCGCACCCGGCCGACGTCGGCGGGATCGCGAAACGGGCCGCGTTCGTCGCGGTCGGCCACAATCCGCCGGGCCAGCTTTTCGCCGATGCCGTCCAACTGCGCCCACTCGACCCACGAGGCCGAATTGATGTCCAGCGAGTAGTAGTACTCGCGCGGCTGCTGACTGCTCAATTCGATCGGAGCCGTTCCCCAGCGCGACAGCCTCATCCAGTGAACGCCAAGCAACACCAGCAACGCCGTGACCAGCAACCAGACGGTGATCATGTCACCACGACGGAGCCACAGCACGGCAACGTCCCGGGACGTTCCTATCGCGGTGAGTGACGGAGTCGGTTCCCCTTCCGATGTGATCGGGCTCACCTGCGGTTCCGAGTCGGGCCGCGCTGCGGGCTCAACGGCTCGCGGCTCCGAATCGGTTTCCTCGGTGAGACTCGAATGCGACATGTCGGCCCGCCATGAAGATCAATCGTTGCTGAAAACCACCGTCAGTATTCGCGACGAAGAATCGAGACTCCATCGACGGCGGAAATCAGAGTAGACGAGGGACTGTGAAAAAAGAATGGAAACCCGCATACGGACAACTTCCCGTCCCCGGAAAACCCGGTCCACGCCTGATCACCCGCAGTCGTGATGAGACCGACCGGCCTACCGTAGTCCCGTCGCTCCGCCGACGGGACCGCCACAGAGTTCGCGTGAACTTTCAGCGACATTCGCATGAATCGCCAATGGAATATGTATGACGGACAGGAGGGCACACGCCGCGCGTCCCGTCGGCGGAGCGACGGGACTACGGTAGGTTCGGCCTGCCGCAAGCTTGTGTTTCTCGATCGATTCGCGCTTCTTCACCCGGCGTTTTCGCGGCCCGCTCGGATGCCACATTCATGGCGAGGGTGCAGAAAACCATTTGTCCGGTGCCTGACCCCTTGCAGCGGAATTGCTGTTCTGCACCCGCACGGACGCCGCGTCCGAGCGAATCTCTACTGACAACGCACGGACGAGGCGTCCGTGCGACGGTGACTTGACTCCCTTTCCCGAGCGGGAGCTTGGGAACGAGGAACGTGCGGGCGTGATGCTCAGCGGTTGGCGGACGGACGTTCGGGCATCGGGCGCGGTGAGACAAGGGTGACGGGCGAACCGCTGAACACCGGGCGCGATGTTCCGAGGGTCGCGGGCGGACCTTGGAGCACCGGACGCGGGGGGCAAAGCATCGGGCGCGGGGAGAATCGCTCCACGGGTGCGGCGCGAAGCTTCCAGTGCGGTCCTTTGCTCTCGAAGCCCGGACCAATTTGCTCGACACTCCGAGCAATTGGCTCGAAAGTTCGAGCGTTTTGCTCGGAGCGTCGGGCAATCCACGCCGTCGCCGCAGCCTGTAACTCGCCACCATTTCACTGGTTACGGATTCCCGGCAGGAAAGTCTTGAGCGGCAGGGCGCTAGCCGCCGTTTCCAGCCGGGACAGCGGGCGTCGCGGCCGGTTTGGGGGTGCGGGCGAAGTATTTTCCCAACACGCTGACGACGGCCTGGCTGCCGACCGCGCCCCGTTTGGCTCCCTGCTGGGCGTTGGCGTAGAAGGCGAGGTAGGCCATCAGCATCTCGCTGCCGAGCACCATTTCGGT
>JAYTIB010000677.1:0-3637 GCA_043732205.1 Schlesneria sp.
GACAGTGTGACTCGGCTCTGCGCGATGAACCTGTTGTTGCATGGCATTGGCGGCGAGTCTGAAGAAGACTTGCCCGTCGTCACCAAGGACGCGCTGGCCGGGAAGCACGGCGAATACGAGATCGTCCTCGCCAATCCGCCATTCGGCAAGAAGAGCAGCGTCACCATCGTCAACGAGGCGGGCGAGTCATCCAAAGAATCGCTCATCATCAACCGTGACGACTTCTGGGCCAGTACCAGCAACAAGCAACTCAATTTCCTCCAGCACATCTTCACGATCCTCAAACAATACGGCCGCGCGGCGGTGGTGTTGCCTGACAATGTGCTGTTTGAAGGGGGCGCGGGCGAAACCATCCGCCGCGAGTTGCTCAAGCAGGCGGACGTCCACACGCTGCTGCGTCTGCCCACCGGCATCTTCTACGCGCAAGGCGTGAAGGCGAACGTCCTGTTCTTCGACCGCAAGCCAGCGCAGGAAAAACCGTGGACACAGCAGCTCTGGATCTACGACCTGCGCACGAACCTGCATTTTACGCTCAAGGAAAACACGCTCAAACGCGGTGACCTCGATGACTTCGTCGCGTGCTACCACACCAAGAACCGCCATGTGCGCAAAGAGAGCGAACGCTTCAAGTCGTTCACCTACGACGAGCTAACCAAGCGCGACAAGGTAAACCTCGACATCTTCTGGCTGAAAGACGACGCCCTCGAAGAGTCAGCCAACCTTCCCTCGCCCGAAATCATCGCCGCCGACATCACCGCCGATTTGGAAGCGGCCTTGGAGCAGTTCGCCACCATCGCGGAGGACTTGAAGTAGCGAACCGACCTTTGACGTGAGCTAAATGAATTCCGATCGACCGCTCGTCCACATGAGGGAGCCGAGATGCCTACAGGTTTGATGGTCCCGCTGCTGTCCGAGAAAGACGATGCGGAAAAGAGCGAAGGTGGGATTGATCCGCTGGGACTGGAGGTGATCGCCGATGCCTTGGGGACCAGATTGGTACCGGGCGTGCGTGAGCGACAGACGCATCCACGATACCTCACCGCGATCGCGGTAGGACTGGCTGTTTGCGAACGATTCGACGAAGGGACGTTTGCGGCTGATGGTGTCAGTGAGCCGTGGCAGGTTTTTGAATGGCACCTGGTGGAGGGGCTCGTCAGAACAGCCGGGGCTGGGCGATCGCGCGGCGTGCCGGGTTCTTTGAAGGTGTCGAAAGCCATCGAGGACAAGGTTCCGTTGTCCGCTCGGAGGTACCTGAAAACTCCCAGCACCTTTGGTTTTCATGGCATCTATCGCCTGCTCGCGCGAACACTCGGCGTCGAACAGGGCGAGCGACTGGGAGAATTCGGCTACGAATTGTTGGAGGTCTGGTCCAAAGAGCGAGGGCTGAATGGATTCATCGGTTCGGCGGACGGTCCCGGACGGGCCGTGAAGCAGCAACTCTTCCGGGCCATCGAAGAAGGGCTTGGGAGCGGTGCCGTTGCACGCGCGCCTGGGTGGGTGGGGTGGGACTACTTTCGTCGGTATCTCGATCCGCTGGTGCCTGGCGATGCCGAAGCAGCACTGATCCTGCGCGAGTTGCCGGATGATTCGAAGGGATTCCGAACGCCGACAATCGAGTTTCTCACGTCCACGACGGGCCAAGGTGTTTGGAAAGAATCAGCAGGGTCCGAGCGAGCGTGGCATACCGCCCTCCGAGCGTCGGCCAATGCCGAATTGCAGCGGCTGCTGGATGCGATCAGTCTCTATGAGCGGTTCTGTCGGCTCTGTCAGGATGCCTTCGACGATTGTCTCTGCGAGATGACGCGGACGTCTGGCAGGATCTCGCCCACACAGTTGGGCAAGTTGGAGTCTCTCCAAAAAGCGAGTCGGGAAGTTCCCACCCTGTTCTTCGAGTTGCTCGACCGACTGGATCCCTTCGGTCAAGCAGGGCGACTACGAGATACCTGTCAATCACTCGCAACCATTTGTTCGCCGACCGAATGGGCCGTCCTGCTCACAGACCATCATCGCGACACACAACACCGCAAGCCGCCGGACGGAAAGCAACCGTGGTTCGAGCGATTCGATGATGGGTCGCTGATTTTGCGACCGCTCTACAAGCGCGAGACTCCGGGTCGGCACGACGACCGCTATGTGCATGCGTATCGAACGTCGCCTCTCTGGAGTTTCGTCACCGACTTGAGGGCCGTGTCGTGAAACGAAAACACGAAAGTCGGTCCGGATTTGGCAAGTTGTTGGATGCCTGGGAAGCACCGGACGAAGCCGGTGAACCGATCGGCTGCGTGGCGACAAGCTTCACCTTCTCCCCAGCGTTCTTCGAGGAGGAATGTCTTGGTCGATTCCTAGGATTGCAGACCGACGCCAAGGAAGACGGCCCCGCCTACCTGATTGAACGTGAGGAGAAGCTGGCGCAGCTAACGTGCGCCTCGGCTCTCGTCGATCAGCATCATGCGCGGGGCATCCGAAGTTTGCGGTGGGATCTGCTGTCGGCCCGCCTCCCGCGTGGGATCTTGCACGCCAAGGTCTCGCTCCTGCTGTGGACGCAGCGGGCGAGGCTGATCGTGGCTTCCGCCAACCTCACCGAAGATGGTTACCGCCGCAATCATGAAGTGTTCGCGGCGCTCGATTACTTCCCGGACTCGGATGCACCTCTACCCGTGTTGGATGACGTGAGCGCGCTTCTGCGTGAATCCTCCCAGTTGGCGATCAAGGGCGATGCCGGTGAAAATCGTCCGCTCGCACGTTGGAATGATTTCCTCGTCCGGGTCAGGTCGGTCACTCGCGACTGGGGCAAGATGTCGCTGCCGCGCGGGTCAGGGCAGCCGCATGTGTTCGCGGTCCTGTCGGGACCGGACCGCCCCAGCGTCTATGAGACACTGACAACGCGTCGTTCAGGGACCGGGGTCATTGAGCTGGCATGCGTCGTCAGCCCGTTCTTCGATCCACCCGAGGCCGAAAACCGCCCTGCGAAAGAACTCTGGACCATCCTGAAGCAGAAGGGGCCAACGGACGTGGAATATCACGTCACTGCGGAGGAGATTCCCGACGAGAATGCCATTCTGGTCCATGCTCCGGAATCACTTCTGTCCGCGCAGCCGACCAATCGATCCAACATCACGACGACACTGAAACGGCTGTCACTCGAAGACACACGGCCGTTGCACGCGAAGAGTCTCTGGCTGCAAAGCAACGACTCCGTTCTGTATCTGATCGGTTCCAGCAACTTCACATCAACGGGCTTGGGACTTGGGACGGCCAAGAATGTGGAGGCCAACCTGTGCTTTGAAACGAACCGATCCCGTCAGGAGGAGGCGACAAAAGCACTGGAAGATGCGTGGTTGTCAACGACCAATCTACCGGACGACGTCGATGTGCGATTCACACCACGCGGCGACCAGGACGATGATGTTGACATGACCGGCGATCCGGTTTTGCCGGAGGCGTTTGCGGAGATTGTCTTCAGTCGCGACGAAGCTCAACGTGGATGGCTGCGATTCACCTTTCGCCTGGGTCTTCCCGATCAATGGGTGCTATTCGCAGAGGACGACCAGCAACAGTTCGCCACCGAAGCGGAATGGAATGCGGCTGAAAGTCCCGCTGTGTGGCAGGTGGCTTGGGAACGAGATCGTCCGCCATC
>JAYTIB010000678.1:0-3634 GCA_043732205.1 Schlesneria sp.
GGTCAACAACCCTCAAACACCACAAATCACCGAGGGATTTCTTTTGATTCGCCTTTTTTTGCAAAAACAGCACAAAGGGTTCGCTTACTTCAGGACTAATGCTTTGTCACACCAAAGAATTGGGGTTGTCGTTGTCGCCACGTTCGCCAGAACGTGGGGAAGACGCTGGACTTTCCCCACGCTCTGGCGAGCGTGGCTACCCCAAAATCAAGCTGTGACAATGCACTAGGAATCCGGGGGCTGACGCCGCCCGGCTCACCTGATTCGAACTTTTGTCGGTCACGTCAAAAAAACATTGTCGGTAACACCCCGCCGTTCCGCATGTACTCGGTGAGAGACGTTCGCCACGATGCCAATTCCCGGACGCCGACTGACTTCGAATGACTTCGCGTCCACCTGAACGAACCTGCGAGTCGATCCGCAGCGACCCTGGAGCCAGCGTCCCATGAGCAGCCAATTGCAGCCGCGAATTCCGATTACTGTGTTGCGACAGATCGATTCCGCGTGCGATCGATTCGAGGAGGATTGGCAGAACGGTCGTCGTCCCCGCATCGAGGATTACGTCGAGTCAATCGGTGCCAATGAGCGGCTGCATTTGCTGGCCGCCCTGCAGACGCTGCAACAGGAATTGATCCTGCGTCCGGCGAGGACGGTTGGTCCCGGCCAACTCACGGTGGAGCTTCCCGTCACCCAATCACCCGCGCCATTGCCGGCGGATTCGGTTCGCGCACCACACCAACCAGCAACGAGTGGCCAGATGCTGTTCGAGATGCTGACCGGCGAGTGGCCCTTCACCGGCAGCGCGATCGAGATCATGGGCCGCAAGTCCGTCTGCGAGGCTCCGTCACCGCTGACCCTCAACGCAAACATTCCCCCGCAGTTGGCGGCCGTCTGCCACAAGCTGATTGCGAAGAAGAAGGAGGACCGCTACGCGACCTGCGCCGAAGTCATCGCCGCACTGGAAGCGGTCGACCTGAAGGCGCCCGTCGCGTTGGAGAAGCACGTTGAGTTTGACGAAGCTCCACAGCCGTTGGAGTTTCTGCAAGAGCCTCCCGCCGCGCCCGTGTGGCTCAAGCCGACCAAGGACGGCCAGCAGGGACGAAAAGCGCCGCCGATCCTCCGCAGCCTCGAACCGTTGGCGAAATGATGGCGCGATCAACCACCGTCCTTTCGTTGGACGATCCTCGGCAGAGCGGGAACGTGCGTCGTGCTGTTGGCCGCGATCCTGTTCTTCCGCAGCGGCGACGCACTGGTCAAGGTCGAGGTCCACGCGGACGACGTGGAAGTCACCTTTCAAAAGGAGACGCTCACGCTCGCCGACGGCGCGCGCCAATTCAAGGTGAAGCCCGGTGCTCAGACGTTGCACATCAAGTCCGGCAACGTCGAGTTAGTCACCGACAAGTTCAAGGTCAAACGGGGCGACAACCCGGTCGTCACCCTCGAACTCGTGAAGTCCGACATCATCATCAAGTTAGGTGACACGGAAGTCAGTTGACGGAGTCTCACGACGAGTGTCTCGGGTGAAACGAATGCCAATTCGACAATCACGGCTAATCAGAGCACAGTCACGTTTCCACTCGGGGCCATTTACCGCGGCGAATACCGAGTATACGCCCCGAACGAAGAGGCGCATCACGAGCATTACACAATGCAGATTACTGTGACATCGCGAGCCACGTCATCGTGTGAGGCCATTTGGACTTTTGTTCAATCAGGGAACGGCCGGACAATCGAATGGACCACGGATGGAATAAATAACGCGGACGGTAGTGGATTCAGGTCGTTAAAAATCACACGGGCGCTAATCGATGGCGTGCCGGACGAATTTGCTGGAAGAATCAGCTTCATCACCGAGTTTAGGAATGGTGGCAAAGTTCTCAGCGGGGCGGCGTTCTTGCCAAGCGGGCGTCGATGTCAATTTGAATCCACGCTCGTGGGGGGGGGAGACCGGGGTAGGATCTGCGATTCTTCGAAATTGCGGGGACGACGACTCTCATCAATGGCGAAGACTGTCCCCGGACAATTTCCACAAATCGCAGACCCGACCCCTCAGATCACCCCTCGACCCCTGACTGGGTGATGTTCGATGCCGCGACGGCTTCGCCGGGTGCGGGTGCCACGGTCATGGAGTCATCGACATGGCCGTGCGAAGTCAGTTGAATTGGAGCCGCGTGGGGACCATCCTGTTGAACGTGATGAGTTCTTCCGAACAACGCCTCGATTTCCGCAGGGTGTGCCATGAAATTTCCCGTTCTGATTGAGACTCTTCCCGACCAGCGCTTTCGGGCACGCGGCGCGGCGTGGGATATTTCCGCCGAAGGACAGACCTCCGAGGAAGCGTTGCAGCGTTTGCGGGAACAGCTTCAACAGCGGCTCTCGGGCGGAAGCCAGGTGGTGTTTCTGGACACGGAACAACTCGTGCCACCTTCTCCGACGGAACACCCGTTGGCGCGGTTTGCCGGATGTCTGAAGGACGAGCCGCTGTATGGCGAGTGGCAGGCTGCGGTCGCCGAGTATCGCGCGGGGTGCGATCAGGACGGAGTTTGACTCATGCCGCTGTTCGTGCTCGACACCGACACGTTCTCGTTGTTTCTCAAAGGCCAGCCTCAGGTCTGTGCCCATGTCCTCGGTCAGCCGCTCCCGCAAACCACCACGACCATCATCACGGTCGAAGAGGAACTCAGCGGCTGGTACACCTTGCTGCGTCGTGCGAAAGATCGGCAAGCCCTGGCTCGCACCTACCACCGCATGACCGAAACCGTCGAAGCGTTGGCGTGCTTTCGATTGCTGTCATTCACCGAAGAGGCGATTGCCCGGTTCGAGTCGCTGCGAAAGCAACACCCCCGACTCGGTCGCAACGATCTGCGCATCGCGGCGATCACGCTGGAAAACCAAGCGACGCTGGTCACTCGCAATCGCATCGACTTCCACCAGATCGAGGGCCTTGCGGTGGTTGACTGGTCAGCCTGAAGGGGGAGGCCGGCCCCAGCCAACTTATCCTTGACCACCTGACGAATTCCATGACGTTGCCCGTCCAATCACCAACGCTTCCCTACCATCTCGGCTGTCCGGTGTGGTCGTGTGGTGACTGGGTGGGCAAGCTGTTCGTTTCGGGAGCGAAGAAGCACGAGTACTTGCATCAATACTCGATGGCCTTCAACTCGGTGGAAGGGAACAGCACCTTCTACGGACTGCCGTCGCTCGACACTGTGCGGCGGTGGTGCGATGAGGCGTTGCCGGGGTTTCGGTTCGCGCTGAAGTTTCCGCGGGCCATCAGCCACGAACGGCAACTGGTGGATGCCGGGGCGGAAACCCGCGCGTTTCTGTCTATCCTGGAAATCTTGGCCGCGAACGATCACTTGGGGCCGTCGTTCCTGCAATTGGGACCGTCCTTCTCGGCCGCGCAGCTTCACGATCTGGCCACCTATCTGCGCGAGTTGCCCGAAGAGTTTCCGTTTGCGGTCGAGGTGCGGCATGAAGACTTCTTCGATCGCGGTCCGCACGAGCACGCGCTGGACGAGTTGCTGCAGCGGTTGCAGATTGACCGCGTCCTCTTCGACAGCCGCGCCTTGTTCTCGGCACCGCCGAAGGATGACGATGAAGCCGAGGCGCAGCGACGCAAGCCGAAGTCTCC
>JAYTIB010000679.1:0-9426 GCA_043732205.1 Schlesneria sp.
GGCGGCGCGACGGTACAACTGTATCCCCGTCGCTCCGCCGACGGGACGCGCGGGCCAATGCCTGCTACCGGAAAACTGCTCGATTTGAACCAGGCCGAATTGTCGACCTGAAGACTGATGCCGGGATTTTTCAGGAAATGTTGTACGGAGTCCAACACGAACGGCCACTAATCGAGTGGGAAGAAAAAGAATTCCGTGGCAGGCGGGTCTCCGGCCCCGTCGGTCAACCCGCTGATTTCCGGCGGAGCCGACGAGCGTCGATGTCCGCCCATTCTTGAAGATTTGGCGTCTGAGCCAGTCGTGTTCAGAACAGAAGATGAGACCTTCGGTCAGCCGTTTCGGCGGGGTCGGGAGACCCGCGCCGAACAGACCGTGAACTAGTTTGGCGAAGAGCCAGAAAGCGGAGACTCACGATGCGACTCACCCTGCGAACGCTGTTGGCCTATCTGGATGACGTGTTGGAACCGGCGGAGACCAAGCAGATTGGCCAGAAGATTCAGGAAAGCGCTGTGGCCGGAAAGCTGGTCAGCCTGATCCGACTGGTGGTTCGGCAGCGTCGACTGAAGGCCCCCAGTGTCAGCGGGCCGCACATCGGGATCGACCCCAACGTCGTCGCTCAGTACCTCGACAACACTCTGGCTCCCGAGCAGGTGGTCGAGGTCGAAAAGGTTCTGCTGACGTCGGATGAACTTCTGGCCGAAGTCGCCTCGTGCCACCAAGTCATGGCGCTGGCGAGTGGAAAGCCCTCCGAGGTTTCCGCGGTCAGCCGCGAGCGTTTGTACGCATTGGGACCGGTCGCCCAGGCGGACCAATTGCAAGTGGAAGAACCGGCGGCGGCGAAAGTCAACGGTGCTGTCGAGGCCGCTGCTGCGCGGGAGACCGAGCGAACTGTGGCCGCCGCGCCCCCGAAGCCGGCATCCCACGAGATCCCCGATTACCTGCGTCATAGCTCGTGGTCGCAGCGTGTCGTTCCCGCGGCGATCGTCGCGCTGCTGGTCATCGTCTGTGCGGGGTTGCTCATTTCCGATCCCGGTTTTCTGACAGGGATTCGCGAGGCAAAACGGGAGCTGAACAACACCGATCGCGACGCGGGCAAGGGGGCAGTCACGCCCCATTCCAAACCGGAAGACGTGACCGGCGCGGGAAAGAAACCGGTCGTGGCCGCGAACTCCCCAGTCGCGCCCGTGACGCCCCGGAACACGACTTCCATTCCGCCATCCCCCGCGTTGCCGCCGGGACTCGATCCGATTCCGCGGCCGGATGAACCGGAACCGGCGACGGGAAAGAAGCCCGTCCCGCCGGCCGACGCTCCGGCCGATGCCACGGTCGCAATCAATCGCACGCCTCTACCGACCACGGCCACCGCACCAGCCAACACCGCGCCTTCCAACCTCATCCCCGGTGGGAATGACCCCGCACCGATTCTCAGTCCCGCACGGGTCCAGTACACATCCAATGAAGGGATGGTCCTGCGGTTGGATGAGAGGCAGAACCATTGGTTCCTGCTGTCCCGCAAATATGTCCTCCCACCCGGAGAACGGCTGGCGGTGCTGGAACCATTCGAAGCCGTTCTGGACATCGATCGTGGTGTGACGATTGCCACCGTGATGGGCGACTCGGTCTTGCGACTGTTGCCTCCGGACCGGGCGACCTCGTGGGGACTCGATGTTCGACGGGGCCGGGTCATGCTGCGTTCCAGCCGCAAGGAAGGGACGCCAAGTTCCGTCGCAGCGATCATGGTTGGCGGCGATCTTTGGAAATTGGAGTTCCTGTCCGCCGACACGGTCTGCACCATCGAAGTCATCCCGCGCGAGCCGGTTCAGTTCGAAAAGACACTCGGACAGAACTGGTATGTGGGAGTCCTGCGAGTCCTGTCGGGAAGCGTGAAGTGGACCACGGCCGAAGGGGGTTCACAAAAAGTGGGAAGCGAAATGGCGTTGGACATCGCACCCCAGCAACCCGGTCCGGTGGTTTTGCAGACTCCGGTTTCATCATCCCTGGTCCCCGAGTGGACCGACCCTCAGAAGCGAAAGCAGGCCCCGCTGCGTCGGCATGCCGTCCAATTCGAGAAGGAATTCGAACTGGAGCAGCCGGTGGAAATGACTCTGCTCTCACTGATCAAGCACCCCAATGCGAAGATCGTCGAACTGGCGGTCCACGGCCTGGCGATGACGGAGTCATACGCCGGGATGGTTCAGGCCCTGGCCGAATGCGGCTTTGAAGAGGGACGCTTTGCGGCGCGCGACGGCATCCGCGCGTGGCTCGCGCGGACGGCGGATCGGGGGCCCGCGCTCAAGGGAATCCTCGAACAGCGCTACCCCGTCGCCGATGCCACGGCACTCTACATCCTGCTCTGGGGCTTCCGACCGGAAGATGGCACCAACCGGGCCACGTCCCTGGAGATCATTAACTGGCTGAGAAACCCGCAGCACGTCGAGATCCGCGAACTGGCCTACTATTGGGTCGTGCAGTTGACCTCGCGCAAATGGGAATTTCGCGCGTCCGAAATTCCGGGGCGGCGCGAAAGCGCGGTCAAGAAAATCGAAGCCCACGTCGCGTCGGTCGGAGCACTCGTCAAAGACACGGCTCCCAAGAAGACCGAGTAACCACTCGCCCCGGCATGGCGGTTCCAACGCGCTCGACTAGAATGCCCGAGCCCCGTGATAGACCGAGACCGTAGGACGGATTTTCAATCCGTCCGTCCGTTCCGGATGGATTGCAAATCCGTCCCACGGGTCAATCCCCTCGTGAATCACGATCCCGAGCGTCAACGTCGCCCTGCCCCGAGTTTGTCCGATGCTTCAGAAACTGCGCCAGCTTTTGGAACTGATCCGTTTCAGCCACACGGTTTTTGCACTGCCGTTCGCCTTGCTGTCCGCCGTCCTGGCCTGGCATCAACCGGACAGTCCGTTCGTCTGGTCGCACTTGCTCGGCATCCTGCTCTGCATGATGTTCGCCCGATCGGCCGCGATGGCCTTCAACCGGATCGTCGACCGACGGATCGACGCGGGCAATCCCCGCACGGCGAAACGCCACCTCCCCGCCGGGCTGCTCAGTCTTTCCACTGTCATCGTGTTCACCGTGATTTGCTCGGCGGCCTTTGTCGCGTCGACGTTGCTCTTCCTGCCCAACCGCTGGCCGGTGATTCTGTCGGTGCCCGTGCTGTTGTTCTTGTTGGGATACTCCTTCGCCAAGCGATTCACTGTTTGGTGTCATTACTGGTTGTCCGCCGCATTGATGCTGTCGCCGATTGCCACCTGGATCGCGATCCGCGGCGAAGTGGCCATGACTCCGGCACTGCTGTCAGCGGTGATCTTCTTCTGGGTCGGCGGCTTCGACATTCTGTACGCCTGCCAGGATGTTGACTTCGACCGGCAGCAGCGGTTGTTCAGCATCCCCTCGCGTTGGGGAGTTCCCTTCGCGCTGCGACTGGCCCTGGTCAGTCATCTGCTGACGATCGTGTCGCTGTTCGCCCTGTGGCACTTCGCCGGACTCGGCATCGTCTTCCTAGTGGGCATCACCGCCGTCGCGGTCCTGCTGCTGTACGAACACTGGCTGGTCCGGCCGACGGACTTGTCGCGCGTCAACCTGGCGTTCTTCCACGTCAACGCCGTGATCAGCCTCGGACTGCTCGCCGTCGGCCTCGCGGATCTGTGGTGGCGGTAGCCACGGGACGGCGGTAGTTATACTGCTCGCGGGCATGAATGAGATGTTTTTCGTTTAACCGCGTGGGCATCGCCCCGCGTGTTTTGAGCGTGAATCACCGCTCACGCGCGGGGCGATGCCCACGCGGTTAAACGACTCATCTTTGGCCGCGTGAGGTATATGCTCGGGTTGGTTTTGTTCGGCAATCTCAGAGTGGAGCTGGCTGGTGAATCCAAATCAGGTCAAGCACAAGTTGAAGGCGGGTGAAACCGTTCTCGGCACGATGATGTTCGAGTTCGCGACGACGGGCGTCGCGCGGCTGGCTGCCGTGGCCGGCGCTGAGTTCGCCGTGTACGACATGGAACACACGGGATGGAACATCGAAACCATCCGCATGCTGGTCGCCACGACTCCGCGTTCCGAACTGGTCCCGATCGTGCGGATCCCTGCCTGCGAGTATCACTTCGTCGCGCGCGTCCTCGACGCCGGCGCGATGGGGATCATGGTGCCGATGGTCGAATCCGAGGAACAGGCGCGGCTGCTGGTCAACTCGGCCATGTATCCCCCGGTCGGCCGCCGCGGCGCGGCGTTCACCATCGCTCACGACGACTACCGCAACGACCCGATCCCCGACGTGATCCGTTCGGCCAACGAGGAAGTGCTGTTGATCGCCCAGATCGAAACCGTGAAGGGATTGGACAACGTCGAACAGATCGCGTCGGTCTCCGGGATCGACGTGCTCTGGATCGGCCTGTTCGACCTGACCAGTTCGATGGGCATCCCCGGCCAGTTGCAACACCCCGACACGCTGTCCGCGATCCAGCGGGTTCTGTCCGCCTGCCGCACGCACAACAAGATTCCGGCCGTGTTGGTGACAAGCATTCCCGAAGGACAGGCACAGCTCCAGGCCGGGTTCAAGATGGTGGCCTATGGCGGCGACTTGTGGATCTATCAGTCCGCCCTGCGGAAGGGTCTCACCGCGCTTCGCGAAGGATTGAAATAGCATGCTGGCCGCCCGGAAGAAGAGGCTGTTTCGCGTCGTGGCGGTCGTCGGAGCACTCGGTGTCAGTTGGTTGGTCGCGGAAGTAATTCTGCTGCTCAGCGGGATCAACAACGACTACCGGCATGCCGCCACCAGTGAGATGATCCCGCGCTCGGGCGGTCCGTATGAGATGGCCGCGTGCGGGCATGTCCCGCATGCGACGGTGCGAATCCGCTATCCGACGAATCCGCGCGGATACTTCAACGCCCACAATTTCGTCGATCACACGCTGAATTCCGTCGGCTGGCGCGACGACGAGCATCGTCTGGTGAAGCCAAAGGGAACGTACCGGATCTTGGGGATCGGCGACAGCTACTTGTTCGGTCAGGGAGTCAAACCGCAGGATCGGTGCCTCGATCGTCTCGGTGATCTGTTGCGCAAGCAGTATCCGCGGCAAACGGTGGAGACGATCAACGCCGGGCAACTGGCCTACAACACCGCGTTGGAAGCGCGGTCCCTGAGAGCCTGCGGCGTGGAGTATCGTCCGGACTTGGTCATCCTGTACTTCGTCCCCAACGACGTCGAAGCGGACATCTATTCGAAGAAGGCCAAAGTCGAATTCTTCACGGAGTACACGACCGGGTCGCTGGCGACCGA
Source organism: Schlesneria sp. (assembly GCA_043732205.1). Taxonomy (GTDB): domain Bacteria; phylum Planctomycetota; class Planctomycetia; order Planctomycetales; family Planctomycetaceae; genus Schlesneria. Next base: position 5,285 of record JAYTIB010000679.1, read on the forward strand.
CTGGATGTCGCAGCATTCCGAAGTCTGGGCCCTGTTCAACCGCAGCATTGCAGGTAGGTGGCGGGGCCGGTCCTACATTCGCGACTCGATCGGCAGCTTCACGTCCGACCCGGACAAGTGGAACACCTGCCGTTTGGAACTCGACGACATCGTCCACACCTGCCGAGACAACGAAGCGCGATTGCTGATCGTGGCGTTCCCGTTCTTCTACCAACTCAACGGACAATACCCGTTCCAGCCGATCCACGACCGGCTGCGCGAGTATTGCGAGGAGACCGGGGTCGCGTTCGTCGATCTGCGCGACGACTACCGGCAGTACAGCGGTCCGGAACTGTGGGTCCACCCGACCGACCAGCACCCCAACGAAGAGGCTCATCGGATAGCGGCAGAATCGGCCGCCAAATACGTGACGGAACACTCGGTCGAATTCGGCCTCTCGCCATAGCCCGTGCCGAATTGAAGCTTGACGCGACAGCGAAGGTCGATCGAGTCATGGCCTTCGGGGGCCGTGCGTGTTCGACTTCCGAGATTGGCCGTACGGTGCGTGGAATCTCTGTTTCTCGCTCTCATGAGAGACGACCAGATGACAACACAGGCCCATCGACTCGCAGCACTGTTTCGGGAGTGTTCCAAAGTCCGCTTGCCTCATGACGGGACCAGCACATCAAGTCGTGGCCCTTCGCAGGCAACCCAGCGATTGCCTTGATCACCAAACCATTCATAATCACCGCATGAACTACTTTGCCCACGCCCTGCATCATCTTGATCGGCCGTACTTCGTCGCTGGCACAGCGGTGCCCGACTGGCTTTCCGTCGCCGACCGGCAGGTGCGGCTGCGGCCCCGGCAACTGGAGCCGTGGTTTGCCGCGGAGGATCCGATTCAGGCCGAGGTCGCCAGGGGTGCCGCGCAGCATCTGCACGACGATGGCTGGTTCCATTCAACACGCGGCTTCGCCGAAGTGACGGGAGAATTGACTCACCTGTTCCGCGATCGGTTGGGTGGCGACGACAAGTATCACTGCGGATTCCTCGGTCACGTCGGCATGGAACTGCTGCTCGACTCGGTCCTGATGGAGCGCCATCCGCGGGAACTCGATCGCTATTACGCGGTGTTGGCCGAAGTGAACCCGGCACTGATTCAGGCCGCGGTCAATCGCATGGCGAAGCAACCGACCGACCGGCTGGCCTGGTTTGTGGGACTTTTTCGCGAGAACCAGTTCCTGCGCGACTATTCTGACGACGTCCGCCTGCTCGGTCGCTTGAATCAAGTTCTGGAGCGGGTCAAACTGTCGCCGCTTCCGGCCGGGGCAGCGGCCGTGCTGGCGGTGGCACGCGACATCGTGCGGCAGCGGTTCGACGACCTGTTACCGGTCGAACATTTTTCCTCGGCGCAATCCGCCCGTCCGACGGCAATCGTTCCCGCGACGATCGTCCTGTCCAACGACGAAGATCCAACCGTTCAACCCACCCACACCACTGAGGAACCACCGCGATGAAGTACGGCATGAACATGCTCCTGTGGACATCGGATGTCACCGAAGAGCATTACCCCCTGTTGGAGAACCTCAAGTCATGGGGCTTTGACGGCGTCGAGTTGCCGGTGTTCGACATGGACAAGGCGAAGTTCGCCAAGCTGGGGAAGAAGCTTGATTCGATCGGACTGGGACGGACGGCTGTCACGGTCTGCACAGACGCCGAGAATCCCATCTCGTCCAACGCCAAGAGTCGCAAGGCGGGTCTGGCCCGCCTGAAGAAGGCGATCGACATGTGCGCGGCCAGCGGAGCCACGCACCTCTGCGGCCCGATCCACTCGGCGCTGGGAACGTTCAGCGGTGCCGGTCCCACCGCCAACGAATGGAAATGGGGTCTGGAAACACTCACGAAAGCCGCCGACTACGCGCAGTCCAACAACATCACGCTGGTCGTCGAATACCTGAACCGCTTCGAGTGCTACTTCCTGACCAACGCGGCCGACGACGCCAAGTTCTGCCGCGAAGCGAACCACCCGAATCTGAAAATGATGTACGACACCTTCCACGCGAACATCGAGGAAAAGAACCTCGCCGCCGCGATGCAGTCCTGCTGGGATCAGGTCGTTCACGTTCACATCTCCGAGAACGACCGCTCGACACCCGGCGAAGGACACGTCGACTGGGAAACCACGTTCCAGATGTTGAAGACACTCAAGTACGACGGCTGGCTGATGGTGGAAGCCTTCGGCCTGGCGCTGCCCGCGCTGGCCGCGGCCACCAAGATCTGGCGTCGCATGTTCCCCAGTGAGGAATACCTCGCCCAGCACGCGCTGGCGTTCATGAAGCGGATGATGGCCGGCTGAGACCGGCCATACTTGGCCAGTCGGCAGGAAATGATCGACCCGTAAGTGGATCGACCCGTAGGACGGATTTCCAATCCGTCCGTCAATACCGGACGGATTGGAAATCCGTCCCACATCGTTGGCATTTGATTTCTTGCGGACGACCTTACCGAACGGTGGATTCACGGTGGCTCGCTTGTCCCCCTGAAGGAAAACGCTAAACTCGCTCGCGTCCGTGAACGAATCGATCCGCGGTCTGACGAGTTGTCGCACGGACAGCGTCTGGCAAGGTAGCTCAGTCGGTTAGAGCACAGGCTTCATAAGCCTGGGGTCGCGGGTTCGAGTCCCGCCCTTGCTACTCAAGAAAGCCCCTGTTTTGCAGGGGCTTTCTGCATTCTTTGTCGAGCAGTGATCGTGGGGGAGCCGTCAATTCCCTGTCGACCGTTTTCTTGTGATCGCGTCTCTTCAAGGGACATGAATCATCCGGGGTATTCCAGGCACTACTCCAAGACCTACTCCATGCACCAGCGGCGCACCATCTGTTCATAGACGGCGGTGCCGGCATCCAGTTGGCTGAGTGCGATCCATTCGTCATCCGTGTGGGCCTGTTGAATGCTCCCCGGACCGAGAACCAGGATCTGCTGGAGTTCCGTAAAGCAGACTCCGTCGGTTCCATAGCTGACTGTCCTGGCGGCCGGGCGGTCGGCGATTCGCAGCGTGTCGCGCACGAACTCGGAGTTCGGATCCCCGGACAGCGGCAGGCCGCGGCATTCGAGTCGAAACTCCAAGCCACACTGTGCGGCGGCCGCGCGGGCTCGCGCCACCAACAGGTCTCCGTCCTGGCCCGGCATGGGTCGGAAGTAGACCGTGCAGACGCATTCCGGGGCGGTGATGTTGACCGCGCAGTGATGATCGTTGATGCCGATGTTCCAACTGATCCAGGGCGGATCGAAGTCGTCATTGCGCCAGACGGGATCGACCAGCGTTTCGTCGTGGATCCGCTTCATTTCCAGCAGGAACGGGATCATCGCCAGGTTGGCATTCACGCCGTCGCGGGTGCTGGAGTGAGCGGCCTTGCCGTGCGAGATCACTCGAAAACCGTAGATCCCCTTGTGAGCGTAAACGACCTGCAACTCGGTCGGCTCGCCGATGATCGTCCGGCTTTGGCCGGCAACCATTTCACGATACATCGACGACGATTCCGCCACCTGCCGCGCCCCGTGAAAACCAACCTCCTCGTCCGCGGTACAGACGATGTAGAGCGGCGCACGGAAGTTCGCGTCGCGCAGCCGGCTCGCGGCGGCGAGCATGCAACCCAGCGATCCCTTCATGTCGCAACTGCCGCGGCCATACAGCCGCCCCCCGCGAACTGTGGGCTCAAACGGACCGTGTTCGGCGATGGACCAGGTGTCGGCCGGTACGACATCCGTGTGTGAAAAGTACGCCAGCCCGCCGGTGCCCGGCCCACCGGCCCCCGGTCCCTTCCGGCCAAGGATATTCACCTTGGGAACGCCATGCGGATCGAGGAACTCCTGCCGTTCGATCTGGAAGCCGAGTCCACGAAGATGCGTCTCGACAACATCACTCACCGGCCCGTTCGAGTCTCTGCTGACGGACGGAACGGCGACCAGCGAACGGGCGTATTCCAAGGCATCGGTCACGGGATCGGTCTCCAACATTTGTAGGACAGGTGTCTTGCCTGTGCGGCAGGTCGTCATCAACCTACGCGTCACGCGCGCCGGACGGGGTCAGTCCAATGGTACTCACTTTGAATGGAACGGCGCAAGTCCGCTGGCTCTGACTTTAGGGGCTGTGCAGGATCAAGTTC
>JAYTIB010000680.1:0-3623 GCA_043732205.1 Schlesneria sp.
GAGCTTGTGAATCTTTGTAGCGTGGGTTTCAACCCACGCAAGATGTCGTACCGCGTCGGCTAAAGCCAACGCGACATCTTGTGCTGGAACGCCATTGAAGTTGAAACACTCACACGCTCTCACTTGTCTCCAACACACACGACAACCGTTGCGCCCCGGGTTGCCGACTCGAGGTTGGAGGTCGCAACATACAATCGTCCCGCCGAGATGACGGGACCGCCGTAGACCATTCCGGGGGCTTGCACGGCGGCATCCGTGGCCAGATCCAGCGCCCAAATGCGCTGGCCATCCTTCAGAGTCAGCGCCTGTACCTGCCCTTTCAGATCGGCCACGTAGACCGTGTCCGCCGTGACCGCCGGACTGGCAAAGTAGGGTGCCGCGCCGTCGGTCTTCCAGCGTTCCTGTCCGGTGGCGACATCCCAGGCCCGCACGCAGCCATCCGTGGCCGTGAACACGGCGACTCCATCCCTGACGGCCACGGCCGAGACCACGCCGGCGGGAAGTTCCTTCCGCCACTTCACGGCACCATCCGCCAGTGCCACTGCCACGACTTCGCCCTGAGCCTTGGAAACATCCTTCGGATCCAGACGGATGCTGCTGCAGCCGACGAGCACCGTGTCACCGGCGACCGTGGGTCCGCCCCAGGGATTGTGCTTGAGGGGCGTCTTCCAGATCTGGCCGCCATCCGCCAATTTCAGGCCCATCAGGGATCGGTCGCCGGTTTTCTCCGCGTCGAGGAACGCGGACCCGACCAGCACCCGATCACCCGTCACGGCGACGGCCGCATCGACGTGCCACTTGCCCGCACCCGACTGCCAGGCCAGCTTGGGCTTGGGCTTGGGGAGTGAATCTTCACTCGGCGGAATCGCGAAGTCGGGATCGACCTTCTTTTCCTGTTCGTACTTCGCCAGCAATTCCTTCCAGCGGGCCTCCAAGGCCGCCTGGGCCGACGCGGCATCGACGTCCTTTCCCTCCAACTCAAGGCGGGACGGATCGACGCACAAGACACCGGCATTCCCGCCGCCGATGATCACCCGGCCATTCGCGATCGTCGGTGCTCCTTCGAGATGGACCAGCAGACCCGGCACCGGGTATTGCCACAGCGGCAATCCGGTATCGAGCCGCACACCGTGCAGGATCGCACCGTCGGTCTGATGCATGCCGTCGCCGAACACCACCAAGTTCCCCGCGACCGCCGGGGCGCACACCGTGGGGAGCTTGAGATACGGAACCGACTTCGCCCACCGCGCCCGCTTCGCCACGGCGGGATCGACGGCCAGCGATTGAAATGAAGACGTGTTGAACGCCGCCAGCGACGACACCAGCAGCGCGTCACCGGCCGGGACCGGGGCCGCAATGTAATGGTCCGTCGACTTGTGAACCCACAACACACGCCCCGATTTCGGTCCGGCCGAATTGTCGACCGAACCTGTCCGACTCACGTTGCCACGATTCGTCGGCCAGTCCGCGGCATGGGTCGATGACGTCGGCCAATTGTTCGCGACAAGGAACGCCACCAGCAGCACCGTGGATCGAACAGCCGACGAATTGAAGCCGGTGAACGTCGATGCTTTCGATTCCGAACGATGCTGCACAGTCAACACTCCCCCGCCGATTGCATTCTCAAGCCTTCGATGACGCTTCACTGGCATCACCGCGCCGTCACCGCGGTCACTTTCGGCCGGCCGAGCAACACCGTTGATTCCTGGCCCTCGTTGTTTAGCAGCAAGTCGGCGGCACCGTCCTTGTTGATGTCGGCCGCAGCCAGACCGCGTGTGTTGAAGACCTTCAGAGACAAGCCCAGCTTCTCCGTGACATCCTCAAACTGCCCCTGCCCCATGTTGCGGAAGCAGCGGTTGGTTCCCTTCAGACAGCCCACGACGAGATCCAGCTTGCCGTCGCCGTCGATGTCCACGGCCACCGCACCGACGGCATTCCCCATCGGCTGCGCCAAGGCTCCCGATTGCGGAGTCGCGTCGGCCAGCGCCCCGCCCCGGTTGGAAAACATCCGGCTGGTTCCCTCCTGCGGAACAAACAACTCCGGCAGTCCGTCGCCGTCAAAATCCGCGAGCAATGGTCGCACGGTGCCGGAACGGAATTGAATCATTCCCGCCTTGGCTTCCACGAAGCCCTGTGCGGTGCTGAACGCAAGCAATCCGGTGCCGGCACTGTAGACGAAGTCGGCACGACCGTCGTTGTTGATGTCGGCCACGGCGAGGTGATCTCCCTTGATTCGACCGGCGACCCCGTCCGGTCCCAGCTTTGCCGCCACGGAGATGTCTTCAAAGCCGGCGCCCGTGTTGCGATACAGGCGCAGTCCGAGGAACCCGTTGGCGAGCAGGATGTCCGGCCGCTTGTCTCCGTCGTAGTCCATCCAGGCGGCGCAGGTGACGTTGTAGTACGGCTCTTTGGGGAGCAGTGCCGAGTCGTCCTTGAACGCCGTTCCTTGGTTGGTGAGCAGCTTCGGCCCCGCCACGGTTGCCAGCAGCAGATCGGGTTTCCCGTCGGCGTTGTAGTCGGCCCATTCGGCGACGCGCGCCCCGCCGACGTGCGGCAGCGGCAATTCGCTGAGCGAGGTGCCGTCCATCTTCATCAATGACACGCGTCCCATGCCGTAGAAGCAGAAGTCCGGTTTGCCATCGCCGTCGGCATCGGCCACGGCCACGCCGCGCGCATCCGGTCCGACGGAACTGACCCCGGCGACATGCGTGAATCCGGGCATCCCCTCGACCGCGCGGAAATCGTCGCCGCCCCAGCCCACGAAATCGCGCGGGGCGTTGTAGTCCTGGATCTTGAGGCTCACCTTCATGCGTTGAATCTTGGCGGTGCGCAGTTGCAACGCGTTCTTATCGCCGTCGACCATGCAGGGGACGACGACCTCCTGTCCGGCGAGCATCGACTGCACGATCGAAACCAACTTGTCGGATGGTCCGGCATAGCTGCGGAGCATGTACGGTTCGCCGTGGCTCATGTTCCACCACTCGCCACCGGCGTAGGCCTGATACCAGTAGTTGCCGATGCAGGTCTCGCTGGCACCGCCGTTGTTGAAGAAGATCGCGGTCTTCCCCGGTTCGGCCCAGTCCATGATCGCCTTCCATTCGCGCTCATGAAATCCGGCCCGGCCGATGTTGTGCTTGGTGGTTTCCCCCGGAAGGGTGCCCTTCAGATCCTGGACTTTGCGGAACAGGATCAGGTTCTTTTCCTTGTCGACTTTCTCGATGCGCAGCACGGAAATCGACGTCGATTCCAAGACGACCCGTCCGAGCGAGTACGCGATCTCGACATAGGCCAGAGCCGGCCGGGCCAGGCTCAACCAACCGACAACGAATCCCAGTCCCAGCAGACAGGCTCGACGCGAAACGCATGCAGTCGGCATCCGATTTCTCCTTCTGGTGATCACCATCCTGGTCACGTCTGTCTCAATCTCGCTGACGTTTTGGGTTGGTCTTCCAACTGCTTCTAGTGGTCGAACAACTTTGATTTTCCGGGTTGCTGTAGCACGGACGCCTCGTCCGTGCGCCCATCGATATCGGAGGTTCCGCACGGACGAGGCGTCCGTGCTACGGGGCAAATGAACGTTGTTCAACCACTAGTTCTTCGCCGCGACCGGAACTCCGGCGAGT
>JAYTIB010000681.1:0-9400 GCA_043732205.1 Schlesneria sp.
GCGGAACTGGAGAAATCGTCCGGGGCCAAAGTCGAAGCCGCTCAGGAAGCGATCGTCGAGGCGGTGCAGTTGGAGCACCCCGAAGATCTGATCGGCCAGGTGGACCGACTGAAGCAGCTGGCGACGGACAAGCGGATCGAGGTCCGTCGCACGGCGATGTGGGCGCTCGGTCGAACCGGAAACATCTCGGTCGCGCCATTTCTGATTCGCGGCCTGTCCGACACCGACGAAGCGGTGTCGCGCGAAGCGAGCGCCGCGCTCTGCATCCTCAGCCGACGCCCCAACGGCTGCGGACTGCCAATCGATCCTCTCGACGGTCTGGCGGACGAGGCGACGAATGAACAACGCTCGGCCCATCTGGGAAAGTGGCAACGCGCCTCGACCAAACTGTGGACCGACTGGTATCTGAAGATCCGTCCGTACGACGAACGCGATGACCGCGCCACGTTGAAACGCAAACCGTAGTGCTCAATCAAGCGAACCTTGGGAGTGCTCCGGCTCGACGGAGCTTTGGCATGCGGCCCGGCCGCTCTCTTTGGAATCTGCGATCTCTCGCTTTCGAGTGAATTACCAAGGCGGCTTCGCCGCAATCCAAAATTCCAAAGCTCCGTCAAGCCGGAGCACTCCCAAAGAAGAGTCGCAATGTCGACCAAAGCCCGCCCTCTCGCCGCGCCTGTGCTCCGCGACACGTTGTATGACCGCGTCAGTTCGTGGACGATCGCGCTGTTCGTCACGATGGCGGGATTGTGCGCGTGCGTTGTGGCCGTCTGGATCACGAACCGGCTCCCCACGCCACCTCAAGCCGTTCCCGTGGAGTTGGTCGAGGCACCGGGCGGCTTCGAAGACGGCGCACCGGATGAAACCCTGCGTGTCGATTCGCCCGATCCGGAAGTTCATGACGCCTCGCCCGCCGAAATGCCGTCGGACACGACCGAGATCGCCGAAGCGTTGGAGAACGTCGTCGAATTGTCCGAGTCGGCCACTCAGCAGGTTCAACAACAGTTTGATACCGGCGTCCAAAGCACCGGCAAAGTGGGCAGTGCGAAGGGAACCGGCCGCAAGGGATTGGGTGTCGGTCCCGGCACGGGGGGGATACCGCGCGAGCAGCGCTGGTTCGTCCGGTTCGGAGACCGCGCAGGTCTCGATGAATACGCCAAGCAACTGGAATTCTTCGGCATCGAACTCGGCGCGCTGCTGCCGGATGGCCGCCTGGCGTACCTCTCCAAGCTGACGCAGGCGACACCGTCGGTCCGTTACGCCGCGGGAGGCGGAGGCGAACAGCGGCTGTACATGACCTGGCAGGGGGGCGACCGCCGCGCGGCGGACGTGGAACTGTTCCAGCGCGCCAACGTCGATGTGCGGGCAGACACCGTGATCTTTCACTTCTACTCCAAGCCGACCGAAACGCTGCTGGCGCGACTGGAGCTCGACTACCGCAGCCGTCCGCTGGCCCAGATCCGCCGAACGTACTATGCGGTCGAGTCAGCGAAGAATGGCTACCAGTTCACGGTGGTGCGCCAGGTCTATTTTCAGTGACGATCGCTGATGCTGATGCTGGGAGCTGTTTCGATGAGAGCCGGGTTGGCGTGCGGCGAGTACCGGCTTGCGTAGCCGCCCGCTATACTCCTTCCCGATCCGCGATGCTCGTTCTTTGAGGCTCGCGTCCTGTCGTCGTCCGCCCTTTCCGCCACGTGATTTCCCATCGGAGTACTCCGCCCATGGACATGGCCAAGCTGGTCGATTTCATGAGCAATCTGATTTACCCGATGCAGGGCATCGCCGCAGTCTACGGCCTGTATCTGACGATCATGGTCTTTCGCCGCATCGGACAGAAACGGTTCCGGACACAACCGGCGGCCGACGCGTTTCTGGATCAGGTGAGCGAACGGTTGAAGGCGCGCCAGTTCGATGACATCGCGGCACTGTGCGATTCGCCGCCGTACTGGGCGAAGGCGGTCCCGCAATTGATCCTGATCGCGCTGGCCAACCGCGACCGCCCGATCGCCAAGTTGCGGCAATTGCTCGGGGAAATGTTCGAGCGTGAGGTTCTGTCGGAACTCGATTATCAGATGTCGTGGGTCAACACGGTGGTGAAGACCGCGCCGATGCTCGGCTTGCAGGGCACCGTGCTGGGGATGATCGCGGCGTTCGCGAAGATCGCGTCCAGCAAACGAACGGGGGTCGATCCCGCCAGCCTGGCGACGGACATCAGCTTTGCCCTGATCACCACCGCCGTCGGGCTGATGATCGCCATTCCGCTGGTGATGTGCATGGCCTCGATGCAAGTCCGCATCGGCCGGCTGACGGACGCGGTCCAACATCAACTGGGACGGTTCCTGGACGAACTCGAAGCGGTGCAGACGAAGAAGAAATGAACCGGTCGTTGAGATTGCGGAGACCGGAGGTCGGGAGACCATCCCACAATGGGAAAGCGAAGTGTGTTTGAACCGGGGCAATTGGTCATTTGTCATTGGCAAATCACCAATAGCCAATGACAAATAACAAACAACAAATGACGAATCGCCTTCACCAACGAAGAGACCGAGATCGGTGATCGAAAGACCGCCCGGCACAAAGCGCGACGAAGTGAACTGCTCGCACCAAGTTTGATTTCGCAGACGTCAGGAGTTGTTGTCGATGGCCAGCCGAAGTTTGTTTCCGGGGGGTGACGGCGGCTCGTTTGGCGGCAAGCGCAAGCCGATCGAGGGGGAGCTCGACATCACCCCGATGATCGACGTGACGTTCCTGTTGCTGATCTTCTTCATGGTCTCGTCGACGATGCAGGGCAAGCCCGACTTGGATGTCCCCGTGGCCGAACATGCGATCGGCGTCGATGCCCTCGGTTCGGCGGTTATCACGGTATTTGCGGCCCTCAGCGTGGCCGAATCGCCGCGCATCGTGCTGGGTGATGTCCAGGGTCCGGAGGGTGACATCGGCGATGTCCGCCGCTATGTCGAGGACAAGTCGCGCGAGGGCATCCGCAAGTTTGTCATCAAGGCGGAAGGGGACGTCCCGCATGGGATCGTCGAGGAGATCGCCAAGGCAATCAAGGCGGTCAACGGAACCGAGTTGTACATGGGCGTGGGGGACCGGCCGCAGAACTGATTCCACCTTTGGGAGTGCTCCGGCTTGACGGAGCTTTGGAATGCGGCTTTGCCGCTCTCTTTGAAATCTGCGAAATCTCCCTTTCGAGTGAATGGCCAAAGCGGCTTCGCCGCAATCCAAAATTCCAAAGCTCCGTCAAGCCGGAGCACTCCCAAAAGAAGACTTACCCAGGGCATGTCATGGCGATTCGGTTTCGCTGCCAATCTTGTTCGGGACTGATGAGCATCTCCAACCGCCAGGCTGGGGCGATGGTTCAGTGTCCGACGTGCGGCGATCAAACGCTCGTCCCGTTGGAAGACATCTTCGAAGCACAGGTTCAACAGGCGGCACCAACGGAGCCAGAACCGGAAGCGCCGCCGGACGCTCCCGTCGAGATTCCGGTTTACGGCCGCGACGAAGTAGGAGCCACCGACGAGAGTGCGGGCGATGAGCCGCCGGATGGTGCGGACGCGTCCGATGAATCCGATGAAGCGCCGGTGCTGCAACTGCGGCGGCGGACGAGGACCGATGACGACATGGATCTGACGCCGATGGTCGACGTGACATTTCAACTGCTGATCTTCTTCATGGTCACCGCTTCGTTTGCGTTGCAGAAGAGCATCGAAGTGCCGACCCCCGATCCCGACAAGAAGGGGGCCGCCCAACAGTTGCAGATTCTGGAAGACTTGGAAGGGACGTCGATCCGGGTGCAGATCGACGCCGCGAATGTGATCCTGATCGACGATGAACCGCTGGCCGATCCGGCGCGGTTGCCGGATGCGTTGAAGGACAAGATGCGGAAAGAACAGAAGACGGAAGTGTTGATCTCGGCGCACGCCGCGTCATTGCACCGGTCGGTGATCGCCGTGATTGACGCGGCCAACGCCGTCGGCATGCAGAAGATCCGCCTGGTGTCTCGGCAGGGGAAAAGCGAATAACGATGCCCGCACTCGAACTTCATCATGGGGACGGCACGGTCGACACGCGCGAGTTGTCGCGCACTCAGCCGTTGACGGTCGGCCGGCAGCCGTTCAATGACATCTGCGTCACCGACACAGGGGTCGGGGCGATGCACTGCCGCGTGCTGTGGAACAAGACCACATTTGAAGTGACGGCGGCGACGCCGGGTGGTGTCGAAGTGAACGGGACATCGGTGGCCCATGTGCGGCTGCAACCGGGCGACGTGATCCGCGTCGGCAGCCTCGATCTGGTCTACGTGGATGCGGTCGCGACCGCCGTCGCCGAATCCGAATCCAAATCGGACGACGGGTATCGATTGTTGGAGCCCGCGGTGCCCGTCGAGATTCCCCGCGGCAATCCGCGCGAAGGGGCGCGACCGGCCCGCGCACTGGACGATGTGCGGGACATCGCAGCGCAGGACAACCCGAAGTCCGCGCGCGACGATCGCGGGCAGAAGCCACAGGACCCCGCCTCCAAACCTGTCGAGGATCTGTCGCTGTTTGAAGGAGCGGTCTACTCGGAATCGCAGGCGGCACTCGCGGATTTCGCCGCGGACGACTTTCCAGCGATCGAGAACGACGACGACGATGCCGCCGTGTCTCACGTGAAACTGCAACCGCTCGGCAGCAGGTCGGTGCGCGGCTCGGGCCGCGCCGAGCAACCTGCGACGCCGACGAATCGCGGCGCGGCGGTGGTGGTGTCGGCCATGTCGTTGTCAGCGCGGGCGCGGCCCGGCGAGCAGGACATCTTTCGCTCACCGCTGGTTCTCGGCTTGAGCCTGGGTGGTGTGGTGCTCGTCCTGGTCACCGGCATCTTCTGGTTCCTGATCGGCCGCGAACAGGCGTCCCGGTTGTACGACCGCGCCGTCGCCGAGTTGAACGAGGCGCAATACGCGCAGTCGATCGCGTCGTTCGAACAGTTCCTCCAACAATACTCGGGGCACTCGCTGCACAGGCTGGCGGAGCGCGGTCTGGGAAAGGCACTCGTGCTGAAGGAGATCTCCGGGGCGACTCCCGCTTGGAAACGCGGGGTGGAACAACTGCAGGCGCTGATCGCGCATCATCGGAACGAGTCCGACTTCGCGGAAATGCACTCGGTCGTTTACCGGTATGCCGAAGAGATCGCGCTGGGATCGGCCCGCACCGCCGAGACCTCGCGCGATGCGGACCTGTTGACCGTCTCCGAAGATGCGCAGGTGATTCTGGAACGGTTCGCCGACCCGGCGTCGCCACCGACCGCGGCACTCGGCCGGATCAAGGAGGCGCGCGTGAATGCCGTCCTGGCGATCGGCAAGCAGAAGCTGTTCGACGACGGCATGGCGGCCGTTGACGCGGCGCTCGCGGCGAAGCAGCCGATGGTCGCGCTCTCGGAACGTGAAAAGTTGGTGCGCGCCTACGACGGTTTTGCCAGTCACCGCCGCGTCAAAGAGGCGCTGCAGAAGGCGCTCGATCTGGAACGGTCCGTCATCGTGACCGACGACACGGAACGCGCCGCGGAAACGACCGACGCGGCAGGCGGCCCGCAACCGGCGCTGGCCTTGTTTCACACGCGCACCCGCACCGATGAGTCGTCGCTTGGACGAGTCTCGTATGTCCTCGCCAAAGATTGCTGCTACGCCGTCGATACCGTCACCGGTGAACTCGTGTGGCGGCGGATCACGGGCTTCGACGCGCCGTTCTTTCCCGTGACGGTGACATCATCGCAACCGGGAGTGTTGCTGTACGACGCCTATCACCAGTCACTGCTCTGCTGTCAGCCCGCGACAGGCAAGCTGATTTGGAGCCAAAAGCTCGACGGACGCCCGCGCTCGGCGCCGCTGGTCCACGAGGGTCAGATCTATCTCCCGACCGATGACCATTCGCTCTGCCGGATCGATCTCGAAACCGGCCGACTGACGGAGCGCGTCACGTTTTCGCAGAACGTCCACGGCCCGCCGACGCTCTCTGCGGGCGGCAATCATCTGCTGATCCCCGGTGACATGGCGATGATCTACGCGCTGTCGATGCGACCGCTCGCCTCGGCCGCGACCACCTTCACCGATCATGCCGCCGGTTCGTTGTCGGCTCCACCGCTGGCTCTCGGCAAGTTGCTGCTGTTGTGTGAGAACGACAAGGCGGATTCCGCGAACCTGCGGCTGTGGGATGCGGGGAAGCCGCAGACACCGCTGACCGAATTGACCGCGAAGGCGTTTCGAGTGCGCGGGCAGGTGCGCGAGTCGCCCGTGCTGCGCGGCAATCAACTGGTCGTGCCATCCAGCGGCGAACAACTCGCGGCCTTTTCCGTCACCGACGAGGCGGGACGCGAGGGACTTGCTCCGGTCGCGCAGTACCGGGTGCGTGAGGATGAAGAGATCGAGAAGCGCCGCGCCGCCGACTCCGCGCCGAAGGGCGACAAGGTCGATCCTGACAACGCTCCCCGACCGGCCGGACTGATCGGGTCGCGCGTTCCGTTGTACGTGGCTCTCGGATCGGATCGACAGTTCTGGGCGGCCAGCTCCGCGTTCCGGCGCTTTGAGATTGGAGCGGACGCGATCCACATGGATTCGAACGCGCTGGCGATCGGCATCGCCTCCCAGCGGTTGCAGCAGATTGGCGACCAGTTCTTCGTGGGTCGGAAAGCGGCGTTTCACGATGCGGTCATCTTCTCGGCCGTCGACCGTGATCGGATGGTCAGTCCGTGGAGAACATTGCTCGGCGCGCAACTGCTCGAACTGGTTCCAGCCCGCGATGGCGGCGCCGTCGGTCTCTCGGAAGCGGGGCATGTCGTGCTGGTCGCACCCGACCGCCTGCGGCAGGGGGGATTTGATCTCAAAGGGGCGGTGGAACTGGAGCTGCCGGGCCGCGTCAACCAGCGGCTGGTGACGTCAACTCTGCATGATGGCCGAATGTTTCTGGCCGCTGTTGGTGACGTGACGCAGTTGTGGATCATCGGGCTCGGCGGGCAGATCGAACTCAATTCCAAATTGGCGAAAGCGGAATCTGTGCAGTCGGGCGCGGTGCTCGTGGATGAGGGACTGGTGGTCGCGCTGCCGGGCCGGCTGAAGCTGGTGGGTGTCACAGCCAACAAGAAATCGGTGCAGGATTGGCTCGCGCCGGTGGGTGAGAATCCGCCGCCGCCGTGGAAGCATCTCGTCCGACTGGCGGGCGATGAAGTGCTGGCCTGCAATGGTGTCGGCCTGTTGTCGCGCATCCAGGTCAGAACGAGTGACGTCCCGCACCTGGCCGAAACCGCCAAGCTGCAACTCGGCAGTCCCGTCGATATCGCGCCGTCCCTGCGGGGTGACGCACTGTTGGTCGCGGATGCCTCGAAGCTCGTGCAGCAGTTGAATTGGCGCACGTTCGACCAGGACGGCAAACGACAATTCGCAGCCACGGTGCGCGGGCTTTGGCCGGCCGGTTCATCGTGGCTGGTCTGGTCCGACGATCACAAGCTGCATTCACTGTCCGAGGGACGCGACCTGCCAATCCGCTGGTCGCTCGATTTGAAAGACTTGGAACCCGCCGGCCCACCGGTCGAGGTGGGCGATCAGTTGTGGATCGCCTGCCGGAATGGAACGGTGCTGGCCGTCGACGCGGCAACGGGGACCGAGTCGCGTCGCATTCAACTTCCGCAGGCGTTGACGATGGGCTTGAAAAAACTGGACGACGGACTGTTCGCGGTCTCGTGCGATGGGGCGTTGTATCGGTTGGATTTGAAGGGCGGTCAGTGACAGCGTGTGAATCTTTCAAGTTCAATAGCGGTCCAGCACAAGATGTAGCGTTGGCTTTAGCCGACGCGGTACGACATCTTGCGTGGGTTGAAACCCACGCTACAAAGATTCACAAGCTCTGAACGCCCGACCCCAAGCTGGCCGCGTGTTTGTTGAAAAGGAGGAAGCCGATGAGAGCCATGCGAGTTCGTGGTCCCTACCACGCCGTGACGCTGCTGTTGGCATTCGTCCTGATGCTGACCGCGATCGGAGTTGGAACCGCGACCGCCGTCGCGGATGACGATCCCAAACCCGAAAAGCCGAACGCGAAGCCGGCTCAACTTCGTGAAGAACAGGGAACGCTTCCCAAGTCCGGCGAGCTGCCCGTCCCGGAGGCCGAAGAGCTGCTCCGTTCCCGTCCGTTCGATTGGATCATCCTGAAGACGCAGGAGGTGCTCGTTGTCGAACCGGTGGCGATGCGTCCCGATCTGATCTCACGGCTGCCCATCCGGTACGACTTGGCGGCACAGTCGTACGCCCGGCTGCTGAAACTCAAGCCGGTCAAAGAGGCGGAGCTGAGCAGCCTGCGCCAGTTCTTCAAGAACGCGGACCGCACCGAGGAATTCAATGAACGCGAAGCCCAACTGAAGCAGGAACTGGATGCCCGTCGCGAGCGGGCGGAATCGTTGCGACCGGCCGCGTACAAGATTCCGATCACGCTTCAGGACGGCAGTGTCGACCCCGAGTATGTGCTCGATCTGCGGTTCGTCGAGTCCATCGTCTACTACGAGGATCTCGTGCTGCGGCGCGCCGACGAACTGATCGCGCAGGGCCGCACCGCACTCGCCTATGACCTGCTGCTGCTGGTCGCCAGACGGCACCGGGACAATAACGCCGTGATCCAGTCTGAACTGGAAACCGAAGAGAAGGGACTCGTCGCGCGCATGGCCGCGCTGGACGAGGAACGTCTGTCACTGCGCCAGTCGCGCACGGAACTTCTCTCGCCGCAGAACAAGACTGTGCCGGCCGCCAAGATGCGCGTGGCCACGATCGAAAAGACGGTCGTCGCGATCAGCAATGAGATCAAGGATCTCGAAGAGGACGTGCGCATCCTGCGGTACAAATTGCGACTTTTCCGTCCGAAGGAATTCCCTGTTCCCGATCCGCCGCGCAAGGACGATCTGTTGCTGCCGAGTTGGCCCAGGTTTGACGAGGTCCATCAGCGGCTGGTCTTCAAGGACTCGGACCAGCAACTCGAACGCGGCAACCTTGAGGAGGCGTTGCGGCTGCTCGATGAATTGTGGAAGCCAGGCAGCGCGGTTCCGGGGCTGACGGCGCGTCTGGGACGTGTCGTCGACCGCTTGATCACTCCATGCGTCGAACGCAACGACTACCGCCAGGCCCGGCATTTCCTGGGGTATTTGGCGTCGCGCGATCCGGCGAGCAGCGTCGTCAAGAAATGGCGCGACGATCTGGCCGGCCGGGCTGCCACAGTCATCGACGAGGCACGCACGGCGGCAACAACGGGTGATGCGCCGGCGGCGGCCCGAACGGTGGATCTGGCCGCCCGCATCTGGCCGGAAGCCGCGGGATTGAAAGACGCGCACCGTGAGTTGACCGAGCGCCACCAGATCCTGCGGGTCGCAGTCCCGCATCTGGCCGGCGAAC
>JAYTIB010000682.1:0-3612 GCA_043732205.1 Schlesneria sp.
GCTGCCGCTGATGTTGCAGACGCTGCAAGTCGAACCGGTGAAGAACGCGATGGATCGTGTCAAAGAGGCGGATCGCTTCAGCCGGGAATCCTGGTTGCGCGCGGAGCACCGTGAATTCGAGTTGGCGGCGATCGACGCCGAAGCCGCCCTGGCGTTGGACCCGGAGGATTTGCGAAGACGCGTCCAGTTGATTCGTCGGCTGTCGGACGCGGCGATCGAACTCGTTGATCCGGGAAAGCAGCAATATGCGGGACCGCCCAGTCAGCCGGTCGATGCCCAAAAGTTGGAACGCTCGATCGAACTGGCCCGACATGGATTGAGCCTGGAACCCGAACTGGTTCGCCGCACGTTGGCCAATCCTGACTGGCCACGCACTGGCGCGGACATCAGTCACAGTGCCTTCACGATCTATCTGAGCAAGATAGTTGTCGGACAGCACCACCGGGAACTCGTACGTGACTTCGCACACGAGTATCGTACGCAGCAAATACGGCACCTCGGACAACCGTTGTACGAGGCCGCGAAGAATGGACGCGGCTTCGGCGAGTATTCCGGTTGGGCCTTGTTCCATGCCGAGATTGACTTTTTCCATCGCTATTCCTTCGTTTTCGACGACTGGTCGCAGGATGCGGTCGACGTGATGACGCAGTGGGCACCGCTGGCCGACGCGCAGCAACCGATTCGGAATCCCCAGACCTTCAGAACCTGTGATTTCCTGCTTGGCGTCGTCCGACACAACCAGCGGGTCAACAGGCTCAAGGCGGCGGACCTCCAACGGTTGCGAACGGCCTATCAAGTGTTGGAGACACAGTCCGATCCGATGTTGCAACTGCACGGACGACTGCTCGTCTTGTCGCTCGATCACCACGCGAACACGCTGCCGCGACCCCAGGCGATCGAAGAGGTGGGGCGACTCGTGGCACGGGTTGAGCCACTGCTCTTCACTGATCCCGCGCCGCCGCTTGAGGTTCGCAAATGCTGGTTCAACTTCGTGGGGGACGCGAATCATCTCCTGCCAGCGGATGATCGGCTGGCGGCGAATTTGCGGTTCCATGAGGCTCTCGCATCTCACGACCTCTATTCCTCGGTGATTTTCCGTGATGCGGGAGGCTTCAACGAGAAACAAGATTCGCCGAATCTCGTCGGTCGGGCCATCGCGTTTCTGGAAGCGAAGTCCGGGGGTTTGGAAGAGACGGAACGCCGTGTCGAACTGGAACGGCTCCGCAAGCAACACCGCAAGTTACTGGGCACACCACCCGAAACTGTCACGCCGTGGACCGCCGTTCGGACTTTGATCGACGTGAGTCGCACCGAGACCACTGGGCACTGCATCGTTCGTCCGGTTTTCGCTGGCCGAACGGTGTATGCCCTGCGAATGAGTTGGAATCGAGCAGCACACTCGTCCAACAACAAGGTCACCTTTACGCTCCTGCGTCTTGACGTTGATTCGCGAGGTCAAACTTCGTTGGGGACATTCGCATTGGAGAACCTTCCCCGCGGGGAAGGAATGGATGCGACCGACCTCGAACACGGGAACCTCAATGTCCTTTCGATCATCGAGCGGAGCACGACGTTGGGAAGCTACTTCGTCCGCAGTTCGCTCCTTGCCGACGGCAGGTACTACGCGGCAACTATGGGCAAAGGGATTTTGGCCTTTCCGCTCGACGGTAGCTCACCTCGTTCGATAACAGCGGAATCGGGCCTGCCCTCGAACTTCGTCCAGGCGATCACCTGTCACGAGGGCCTCCTTTACGCTTGGGTGGGGCAACCGAAACGCGAGGCGTACCTCGTGAGACTGAAGCTCGACGGGACCGACCTCCATGTGATCGCGTCGAGCCGTCGCGCGGTCGAACAAACGCCGCTGGACAATGTCGCTCCGGTTCAATGTGATTTCCTGTGGCCCGATGTACCGCGTCGGCGAATTGTGTTCCGGCTCACCACCTCCAACAGCGATAACAACCTCGGCTTGTGGGAACTCGATTTCCAGTCCGATCGCCTGCGTCAACTGCAACGGACTCAGCATTTGTTGTCGAGCAGCAAGCCGCCCCGTGTCGTCTCAGACGACCGGTTGCTGATCCAGGACGGCTCGAAGATCCACGCGTTCGATCTGAAGACCAATGAGCTCCGTCTGTTTTGCGAGCATGTCACCGACCCACCGTGGATGTTTCACCTGCTGACGTTGCGCGGCGACGAGTTGTGGCTGGGAATCCCCTTTGGTCGGATCGACCTCCGCACGAAACGACTGGAGGAGTTCCCCAAGCTGCGCGAGACCGAGTACTTTCAACCGGGTTTCGGACATCTCCTCGGCCCGGACGAACTGGTGCTCGGAGATACCGAGGGTCTCTGGCTGTTGAAGCTCAAGCCTCCTTCGCAGCCGGAGCCTCCGGGTGGCAAGTGACGTGGAACCGCAGTCGGGCCAAGTCGTGTCAGGATCGGCGTTGCAGCCGCTGATGAGGTCCATCGAAAACCGGATGTATCGTGGCGACTATTCGGCGGGCAGTGTGACGGCGGACGGAAAGAGCGTCGTCGTTGCCGGTCCCTTGGGTTGAGCCGCCGCGACCGCGCGCCGCAGATCCTCGGCCGGCAACAGCCAGCAGCCGTGATCGTCGACGGGGTCGAATGCCACACCATGTGGCGTGATGAACAGGGAACTGCCGTAGAGTGACCAGGTCACTTTCACATCGGGGGTGATTCGTCGTACTTCGAGTATTCGCTTTGTTTCGTCGGGCAGTTTGAATCTAACCGGGATGACGGCGGGCTCGGGTTGGCCTTCGCGAAAGACGTGCAACTGTAAGAGTGGATCGTCCCGCACCCCACTCAACAGCCACAACGTATGGCCATCGTAGGCGGCAGTTTTCAACCAGTCCTTGTGACCGGGGCTGCTGAATTGTTCGGGCATCCGCCACTTCGGCGTCCCGGCCCACAATTCCGCAGGCGACGAGTGTTCGTTCTCCAGCAGGATCTCTGCGGTTGCAGGAGTGTCACCAAATGAGACGAGCCGGTTCAACGACGAAGGTGTATAGCGACCGCGGTCCCAGATCAGTAGTCCGCCACGCGTGTCCGGCCGGAACCAGAACCACCGATCACGCCATTCGCGCGGAGTTTCGCGGGTGCCAATGGTGCCAACCTTCTCCCAGTCGGTGTCGTCCGCCGTGCGGCGATAGACGTCGTGTTCGCGGCTGCCGAGACGCATGATGACCGCGGTGACGCGGCCCCCGGTTCCGCGGAACAGGGTGATGGGATGATACATCTCGCCACCATCGAGCCGCGTTTTCGCGGGCCGTCGCCGCGTCGCTGCGAGCAGGTCGAGCTGACCGGTCCGGGGATCATAACGATAGACACCCGACCCGCTGCCACCGGGGTTCTTGTCGAAACCGGAGTCCTCGTGAAACGACAGATACAGATGCGGCGCGAACCAGTGCAGTTGGTAGACCGCGCTGGGCAAATCCAACTTCCGCCATGTTCGTGCGACCCGGTCGTAGTGCTGCACCGTTCCCAGATTGGAGGCGAACGGCACTTCCACGGCGAACAGATCGGTCGGAGTCACGGCGAGGTCATGGACATGTGTCATCACGGCGCGCGGGCTGCGGTCGCCCGGGAGCACGAGTGATT
>JAYTIB010000683.1:0-9362 GCA_043732205.1 Schlesneria sp.
GGAACGTTGCTCAGGACGCCCGACGCTTCCAAGAGCCGGTTCGATCCGTCGGTGATCGAGACCGATCCGCGGACCGGCATTGAATCCGCCTTGAGCGCCTTCGACGCGGCCTTCACGACAAACGTGAATTACGAGAACAATGACCGCGCGTTGAACAACGTCTTCTTCGGTGGGGGAACCCGCCTGCTCAAGCAGAACTTTGGAACGTCGCAAACGCAGCTCAGCAAGACGGCGGCCACGGGGACGCAGTACGCCGTCAAAAACTACACGCAGTACGACCGGAACAACGCCCCCGGCAACAAGTTCCCCAGCGCGTGGACCACGTGGGTTGACGTGGAAGCCAAGCACCCACTGCTGCAGGGAAGTGGCGTTGAGTTCAATCGTCTGGCCGGCCCTGGAGCACAGCCGGGAGCGATCAATGGTGTGGTCATCGCCCGGATCAATACGGATGTCGCCTTGGCGGAGTTCGAGGTCGGCGTCCGGAATTTTGTCAGCGACGTGGAGAACGCCTATTGGGACTTGTACTTCGCCTATCGCGACGTGGCCGCCAAGGTGCGGGCGCGGGACGCGACACTCAAGACTTGGCGACGAATTCATGCGCTGAACGAACAGGGCAAGAGCGGCGGTGAGGCCCAGAAGGAAGCCCAGGCGCGCGAGCAATACTTCCGTTTCGAGGAAGAGGCGCAGAACGCCCTGCACGGCAAACTGATCGACGGAACCCGCACGAACAACGGCAGCACCGGTGGGACGTTCCGTGGATCGGGCGGCGTCTATGTCGTCGAACGCCGGCTGCGGTTGCTCACCGGATTGCCCATCAGCGAAGGCCGCCTGATCCGGCCGAAAGATGAACCGCTCAAGGTGAAACTCGCCTACAACTGGGAATCCTGCCTCGTGGAGGCTCTGACGCGGCGCGAAGAACTGCGCCGTCAGAAGTGGCAGATCAAGAAGCGCGAAGCGGAGTTGCAGGCCAACAAGAATTTCCTCCTTCCCAAGCTCGATGTCACGGGACGCTACCGCTGGCGTGGATTCGGGAATGACCTGTTCCCAATGGGCGGAACCGGTGACTTCAACAATGCCATGAGTGATCTGACGGGCGGACAATTCCAAGAGTGGCAGGCCGGGGTGGAGCTTTCGTTCCCGATCGGATTCCGCAAGGCGTACGCGGCGATCCGGCATTCCGAAATGCAACTCTCCCGTGAACGGGCGCTGTTGCACGAACAGGAACGCTCGGTCGTGTACGACCTGAGCAACGCGTTCTCGGAGGTGCAGCGGGCCTATGCGCTGGTGGAGACAAACTTGAACCGCCGCATGGCCGCCGCCGAACAGGTGGCCGCCATCGAGGCGACGTACGAAACCGAGGCGGACACTGGCACGCTGCATCTGCTGTTGGAAGCGCAGCGACGATTGGCCGAGGCCGAAACGTCGTACTTCCGGGCACTCGTGGAATACCAATTGGCGGTCAGAAACGTGCAGCTCGAGAAGGGAACCCTGCTGGACTACAACGAGGTCTTCCTGAACGAAGGGGCCTGGCCCGACAAGGCGTACGAAGATGCCGAAGAGCGCGAATCGCGCCGCGGCGCACCGTTCCCGATGGCCGCCCCGGCGACTCGATCACAATGGATCAGCCAGGGAGTGCATCCGCAAATGCTGACTCCCAGCGGTTCGCCGCCCGCGTCGGACGCGACCATTCCGGCGGGTCCGACGGAAGCCGCTCCACAGTCGCCCCGGGAACTTCCACCCTTGGATGCCGTGCCTGGTGAAGCAGATTCTGGTGAAGCGAGTCCCTTTGACTGACACTTAGCCAGTTAAGCGAGCGGCAGGAATAGGCATACAAGCACGCAGCGCAAGCGAGTGAGTTTTCGGGCACACTCGCTTGCGCATCGTGCTTGTAGGTGGGCAAAACTTTTTTTAACTGCCGCTCGCCTTATGGTTCGGCCGAAGTATTGATGACTCCGTAATCGGCGGTTTCCGCCGATGCCACGCGGTCGGCGAAACTTCAGGAAATTTGTGTGCAGCCGCAAAGTCGGCGCGGCCGATACCAATGGCAGGCGTGCGCGGCGAGCCGCCGCGCATCGTTGCGAACCAACACACAGATCCGGTCATCACGTGGCTGTCAGCAATCGATCGACGAGACGGAGACGACCTTGCCGCGCGCTATGGCTCGCAAGCTTGGTGACGTTCAGTCTCATCGGGTGCAAGCACACACCACGGCAGGCCATGTCCGACCTGTGGGACGCCGTGCCCCAAGTCCGCTGGTCGGGATCGCGCATCGATCCGACGACCGAGCCGGTCAAGGCGGAGCCATCCGTCACCGCCAACGTCGCCACGACGGCGGAACCAACCCAAGGTATCGTTCAAGTCGATCCGGAATCGGGACAGTCTTCGTCCGTGACACCCGCCGACGACTTGATGGCACCGGAGTTCGATTCCATTCAAACCGTCTCGGGTTCAAGTCCGCAGGACGTCGCGACCTCGTCGTCTGGAGTGGCCACGGCGAACATCGGCCAACCGGAAGATGACCTCGTTGCTGGCTCCGCTCCGCAAGATGTCTTCGCCGACTCATCGGTGGACCAGATTGAGCGGTTGAAAGCGGCGTTGAGCGATGATGCCGAGCGGGCCAAGTCTCCACCACGTCAGGCCGGCGGAGCCCACGATGTCCGGGTGCGCGTGGAATCGATGTTGACGCGCGCCCGTCGTCTGTTCGATCTGGGCCAATTGCGCGAGGCACGCCACGCGGCCAAGATCGCGCACGATCTCGGTGATTCCGCGCGGCTTGATTATTCCCCCGACGAGGAACGCCCGATCGATCTTGTGCAACGGATTGACAGCCAGTTGAAGGAGTCGACCGGGCAGGCCGAGTCGAACTCCCCGCAGATCACGGACGCATCCGGCAACCGACCAGCGCCGAATGCCAACTCGACGCAGGCAGGTCGCGCCGCCCAGGACGATCCCCGCACCGTGAAGGAACCCGAAACCGATTCAGCCTCGCGCCCCCGACGGGATTGGGGACTGAATGTCTTTCGTCGCGACCGCAAGATGCCCCACACAGACCAAGCCACGGCGACTCCGTCAGCTCCACCCGGACAGGCTTTGGGATCGGCGCAACCAGCGGTTGTGCAAATGAGCTTCGAAGCAGACGCCGACTCGCCGGAGGAATCGGGCGCTGCGGTTGTCCAAGCCAACCGCAGCCTGACACTCATCAAAGCGTCCGGGACTCCTGAAACACCCGGGACTCAGGCGGCCCGCATCCATCGGCAATCGTTCGATTCATCGACCCCGATCGGCTATGCCCCGTACCAGCGGACAGCCCGCGATGGAGAATCCAACGAGGTGCTGCTCGACACCAGCGACCCCGAATTGGAAGTGGAACAATCGCCTGAAACCGAATCCGATCCGCGCGTCTGGCCGCTCGACGTTGACGAGTCGCCGACACGGCCGATCGTTGACGAATCGACTCCACCGCCGGCCGACGTTGAGGAGGTCAAACCGCTTTCGCCGTTCCACGATGTCGCCGGACATTCGTCGTCGGACGTCGCGGCATCCGTCCCGGCCGACGACCTCAACTCCGCGAACTGGAACTGGCTGGCAGGCATCGCCGCATTCGGAATCTGCGCATTGATCGCGGTCTTCTGGTATCGCCGCGGCGCGACGTGAACGGCAAGGCGCTGGCCCAATGGCACTCACGCCGATTGAGCGGCAAGGCGCTAGCCGCCGGTACTTTGCTTGGAATCTCAACTCCATCACACCGGCGGCTAGCGCCTTGCCGCTCACTTCACACAACTTTCCACAGGAATGGCGGTGTGCCCGTCCTATGTCTCTCAACCGGCTGTCAGGCGAACAACTCTTTGACAGGTTCGCCGCCGTCAACGATCTTCAGCGGCCGGCCTTCGGGGGTGTAGAGTTCCTTGCTCGCATCGATCCCCAAGGCACGCGACATGGTTTGGAAGAAGTCTTCGACGCTGAGGGCTCGATCGACGATCTCCTGACCGTTGGCGCTCGTCTTGCCGACCGCGATGCCCCCTTTGATGCCGCCCCCCGCCAGCAGGATGCCGAAGTTTCGAGCCCAGTGATCGCGGCCGGGGTTCTTGCCGCGCGAGTTGATCTTCGGGGTCCGACCGAATTCGCCCAGGCAAACGACCAGCGTCTTCTTGAGCAGGCCCCGTTGCTTCAAGTCGACCAGCAACTGCGCGACGCCGGTGTCGACTTCCGCCGCCGCCGGCTTGATCCGGTCGTACAGATCCTGGTGCATGTCCCAGCCACCGCGCGAGACTTCGACGAACGGAACACCCGATTCCACCAGCCGTCTGGCCACCAGCAATCCGTTGCCGAACCGACTGTCACCGTAGGCGGTCTTGGCCGACGGCGATTCGTCGTCGAGTTGAAATGCCTTCAAGCGGGGCGAATTCACCAACTGGTTTGCCCGGTCGTAAAGTGTCTGTCGTTCCTTGACGAGTTTCTCCGCCCCCTTGCCGGCGAACTCCGCGTTCTGTTCGTGCAGCAGTGCCAGCCGCCGGTTCAGTTGATCGTCGGCGACCGGCTTGGTGACGTTGTCGGGCAGGTCGCCCGGCTTCGAAATGTCGAACGGCGAGAACTGCACACCCAGGAAGCCGGCACTGAGCGACTTGCCGATGCTCACAAAGTTGGGGATGTCCGACTTGGGATCGCCGATCTCGTGCGAGACCACCGAACCGAACGCGGGATGCCGGCCGGCTCCGGTCAGTCGGCGGCCGGTGTGCAGGTGATACGTCCCCCGATCATGCGCGGCCTCCCTGCCGACGATCGTGCGCAGCAGTGAGATCTCTTTCATCTGCTCGGCCAGCTTGGGCCAGAAGTGGGCGATTTGAATTCCCGGCACGGCCGTCTTGATCGCCTTGGTCTCGCCGCCGTTCGGTGTTCCCGGCTTCGGATCCCACATCTCGATTTGACTGGGAGCTCCACCGAGCCAAACGAGGATGCAGGCGCGGCCCTCCTTCTTCAATTGCTCCGCATACAGGCTGATCGGGCCGAGAATTCCGGAGCCCAACAGGCTGGCACCGGCCACCTGCAGGAACTGGCGGCGAGTCACGTTGCCATGACGATCCAGCGAGACATGTTGCAGCGTTTCAGAGTCTGGGATGTGCGGCATGTCGAGATCTCCCGAATACGGTTTCATCGTTTAGGATCGGCGCATCATTAACTGCCGTAGCATGGACGCCTCGTCCGTGCGAGCCATTTCCACAGGTGGTCACACGTTTTTCCGCACGGACGAGGCGTCCATGCTACGGTTCGCGCTCGCCAAATCCCGACAGTTATTGATGCGCCGATCCTAACCCTGAGCCAACGGCGAAGGCGGCTTATCGCTTCGTCACGAACTCGGTTGAGTTCACCAGCACCCACATCAGGTCGTCGATCGCCTCATCGCGACTCTTGGCTTTGGTCAGATAAACCTTGCCGCGTGCCAGTTCATCGGCGGTCGGTTCCCTGGCGAGGATCCCCAGGTACAGTTCGCTCAGCAATTTGTCGTTCGATGGGATGCGCGACAGTTCCTTCCGCAGCTTGCTCTTGGACAGCGACTGATTCAGTTGCTGGTTGTTCATGAGCAGCAGGGCCTGTTGGATCGAACCTTCGAGCGATTCCTGCGGGACCGACAAGTCCACACCGAACGTGCTCGTGACGGATCGCTTCGTCTTGCCCAGCGATCCGGTCACATTTTCCAACGCGGCCGCCACCTGATCCGGTCGCATGCGGCTGGGGCGAACGGCGGTGAACAGCTTGTCGGTGCGGGCCGTCATCGTGCGGATTTCCCGCTGGTACGTCTGACTGTTCATGATCGTGCGGAAGACCCACTTCACGTCAAAATCGCGATAGCGAAAGACGGCCCCCAGCCGGTTGATCACCGGCTGATAGTTGCATTCCTTGTCCGGTCCGAGACTGTCGACCGAGTAGAAGCCGTCGCCAAGCAGTTCGTTCCAGACGCGGTTCACGTAGGCGCGCGCGAACCAGTAGTTGTCCGGGTTGTAGACCAGGTACGCCGCCACGGCGACCCGCAGCGCATCGGGTGAGAGATCCGCCGACGGTCGTTCTCCCAGCAGGAACCGGGCTTCGATTTCCGACTTCTTGGAGGGATCGTCCTGGTCGGGCATCTCATAGGTTTTCTTCGGTGAGAAGAACGCCGCCATCTCGTGAAACTGTTCCCGCTTCCAGCGGTCAAACGGATGGTCGTGACATTCCGCGCACTGGATGCTGATCCCCATGAACAGCCGGGCCGTCTGTGACGCGATCTCGCCCGGCTTGTTTTCATAGGCCAGGACAAAGTTGTTCGGCCCATGCTCCTGCGGCCCGTTTTCGTCCCCCTTCTTCGGTGTCTTGGGTGTGGCGGAAATCAACTCGCAGACGATGTGATCCCAGTGTTCGTTCTGTTGAAATTCCTTGGCCAGCCAATCTTCGAGCGCCCCGTAGTTAACGGTCTTAGCCTTGGCGGGAGCGTTGTAGGTGAGCACCGTGCGCCAGTAATGAGCCCAGTGCCGCGCGTATTCGGGGGAGTCCAGCAACCGGTCGACCAGCCGGGCCCGCTTCCTGGCATCGGAGCTGGCGACGAACTCTTTGACTTCGGCCCCGTCCGGCACGCGGCCGGTCAGATCGAGGTGGACGCGGCGGATGAAGACCTCGTCGTTGATGACCGGCGCGTACTCGTTCTCCTCGGCACCAATCCGTTGCTTGAGGTTCTTGTCGAGATCCTCAGAGGTGAACACGATGTGATCGCCGACTCGTTTGGCCGGGAACGATTTGTGGATTCGCTCCAGCAACGCCAACTTTTCCGACGTCTTCTTGAGCGAACCATCAGCCTCGCGCTTGGCGTTGGCCCTTGGCTTGGACTCCTTCGCCGCAGCGTCTGCTGTCGGCGTTCCGATTCCCGCAGACCAAGCCACCATAACCAGACCGGTTATCACCCAGCATGTACTGATGGTTTGAATCATCCCGAACTCCCCAATGACGACGACCACGAAAGAAGAATCAGCCGCCGCCAGGCAACGGTCAGCCGGCCAGGAACGCTTCGATTCGATCGAGCCCCGCCTTGATGGTGTCCAGGCTGGTGGCGAACGAGAGCCGCACATAGCCGGGGGCGCCAAAGGCATCGCCGGTCACAAGAGCGACGTGGACTTGCTCCAGCAGCGCCGTGCAGAAGTCGGTCGCGTTGTGTACCGTGCGCCCACCGGCGAGAGGCCGGCCGAAACACGCGCTGACGTTGAAGAAGGCATAGAACGCGCCGCCCGGTTCGGCGAAGGTCACGCCGAATTTCTCACGCCAGGGACGCATGCGGTCCATGACGTAGCGGCAGCGCTTTTCGAACTCGACACGCATCGCTTCGACGCTTTCCTGCGGGCCGTTCAACGCTTCCACGGCGGCGTACTGGCTGATGCTGCAAGGGTTCGAAGTTTCCTGACTTTGCAGGTTGTCCATTGCCTTGATTGCATCGACGGGACCGATCGTCCAACCGATGCGCCAGCCCGTCATGGCGTAGGCTTTGCTGACACCGCTGACGAGGATCGTCCGCTTGGCGACCTCGGGGCCGAACGTCGCAAAGCAGCGGAACTGCGCGTCCCCATAGAGCAGCTTTTCGTAGATCTCATCCGACAAGACGAGGATGTCGTGCTCCACGGCCACATCGGCCAGAGCCTTGAGCTTGTCGATTGGATACGTGGCTCCGGTCGGATTCGAAGGGTTGTTGAGCATCATCATGCTGGTGCGCGGAGTGATCGCTTGGCGAAACTGTTCCGCGGACAGGCAGAAGCCGCTCTGCTCGGTGGTGTCGACGATGACCGGAGTGGCACCTGTCAGTTCCACCAGCGCGCTGTAGCTGACCCAGTAAGGAGCGGGAATCACGACCTCGTCACCGGGGCCGCACAATGACGCCAGCACGTTGTGAATCGAATGCTTGGCACCGTTGGAGATCAGCACCTGGGCGGGGGTGATCTCCAATTGGTAGTCGCGCAGGTAAGCCGCGCACACGGCCTTTTTCAATTCGGGGATTCCACCCGACGGGGTGTAATGCGTGTGCCCCGCCTCCATCGCGGCGACCGCGGCCAAGCGCACGTTTTGCGGAGTGATGAAGTCCGGCTCACCCAAGGTGAAGTCGTAGACGGTGACCCCCTTGGACTTGAGTTCCTTCGCTTTCGCAGCGGCGGCGAGTGTCGCCGAGGGCTTCAGGGAACTCACAGCGGGTGAAAGGCGAACACCAGACATGCGAATCTCGTCATTCAGGTTGATTGTTCCATGACACACGGCCAGCATCCGGCGACATGGTCTCTGTCGCGAAACGGATTGTTCAACCTGCTCCGTGGAACGTCAAGCAATGTGCCGGTTAGCCGCGACTCGGTTTGTCAATCATGTGACAGTGTTCCGAAAATGCCAATGTCGCGACGGCCAATGTCGCGACGTGCCGGGCTGATCGGGAATCGGCAAATTCGGCCGCTCACGCGATTCCCCCGGCCCGACACAAAGCATTTTTTCGTTGTGATCGCGATAACTTGACAAATTGTTGAAACCGTCAAGGCTTGACTTGCCGATCAATCCTGTGCCTCAGGCGTCACCCCTCTTGCCCTTCCATCCTACGCAGTATGAGATGGGCCGTGAACCGGGAAGCGAGGAGTTTCAAAGGAGTGTCGCGACCAGTTACGTCGCCACGACACTCCGCGCCGCATGATGGTTGCGGAATCGCGATTTTCGACAATCCATTGTTGAGTATGCTTTTCCGCTTGACGACTTTGTCGAACGCCAATAGGATCAGCCGCGTGATCTCTGCGGTAACTCAAGTTCAGGAGTTCACTCCCCGTGTCGGGGTGTAGCACTTTCGAGTCGTCTCTGTTTTCCGGGTGCCAAAGAGAGACGACAGTTCAGAACACCAGGTACCCACTTTTCCAAAGGAGCCACGGATATGGCTGCGAAGAAACCAGTTGCTGCGAAGAAGACCGAAGACAAGAAGCCTGCGAAGTCTGCAAAGGCCAAGCCGGCTGCCAAGAAGTAGATTCACTGAGTTAACGACTCGGTGAAAACAGGCTGGATCTCACCATCCAGCCTGTTTTTTTCTTTGGCGTTGAATCCGGCGTCGCTGATGCGAACTCCTGCTGTGAGCGATCCTGCGAGGAAAAGCCACGCGGTCACCAGCGCGTTGACATAGATCGGAACGGCACTCTTGCCGTCTATTCCAAGAGAAAAAAACGACGGGCAAGAGTGCCAGTCCCACAGTGCATTCCACCGTGCCATTGCTTGGAATCCCGCCGACCCCTCAGAGCTTGTGAATCTTTGTAGCGTGGGTTTCAACCCACGCAAGATGTCGTACCGCGTCGGCTAAAGCCAACGCGACATCTTGTGCTGGACCGCCA
>JAYTIB010000684.1:0-3602 GCA_043732205.1 Schlesneria sp.
GTTCAGATCGAGATCAGTCAGTCGCGTTCCGAGCTTTGATGCGTAGTAGTACCGCAGGAAAGCCGGGTCGAGATGCTTGAGGTAAGTGGACGCTTGGACAAACGTCCCGCGTCGCTTGGACATCTTGACGCCATCGACGTTCAGGAAGCCGTGGATGTGAACTTGCTTCGGCAGAGTGAGGCCCGCCGCCTTGAGCATCGCCGGCCAGAACAACGTGTGGAAATACGTGATGTCCTTGCCGATGAAATGGTGAATCTCGGCGGGTGGATGGTTGAGGGTGGATGGTTGATTGGCAGAAGTGCCTGACTCCTGATCCCTGACTCCTGACCCCTTCCCTCCCCACCAATCCTCAAGACGCTCATCGTGTTTCTCACACCACTCTGCCGTGGAACCGATGTAGCCGATCGGCGCGTCGAACCAGACATACCAATAGTTGCCGGGACTATCGGGGATCTCGAAGCCGAAATAGGGAGCGGGCCGGGAGACGTCCCAGTCACGCAGCGGCTCGCCGAGGAAATGGCCCTTCAAATAATTCGCCACTTCCGTCTGCAAGTGTTCGCCGGATTGAGTCCACTCCGTCAGCCAGCCGCGCAGCTTTTCAATCTGAACGAACAAGTGCTTGGCCGTGCGAATCTCGGGCGTGACCCCGGAGAGCGTGCTGACCGGGTTGATGAGTTCCACCGGGCTGTACGTCTGACCGCAGACTTCACAGTTGTCACCATACTGGTCGGGCGCATGACAGTCGGGACGCGGGCACGTCCCCTTCACAAAGCGATCCGCGAGAAACGTCCCGGCCTTGGGGTCGTAGAGCTGCGTGACGTCCTTCTCGACGACGAGGTCCGCGTCGCGCAGCGACTGCCAAACTTGATGGCACAGCCGCCGGTTGTGCTCGCTGTTCGTGCTGCCGTAGTTGTCGAACTCAATCCCGAACGCCGTGAAGTCGCGGAGATGAGACTCCCGCATGTCGGCGATCAATGCCTCTTCGCTCCGGCCCTCCTGACGGGCACGAATCATGATCGCCGTGCCGTGCGTGTCGTCGGCGCAGATGTAGACGCAGCGGTTCCCGCGCAGCTTCTGGAAGCGAACCCAGATGTCAGTCTGGATGTACTCGACCAGATGGCCGAGGTGAATATGGCCGTTGGCGTAGGGCAGGGCCGAGGTGACAAGGATGCGTCGTGCGGACATGCGTCGTCCATAAAAGGGGCTCGGTCAATCGGTCGGCTTCGGGCGGGGATTCTAAGGACGTCCGGGCAGAATCGCCACAGACGACCGCCGTCGGATGCTGTCCCCAATCGTACTGTCGTCCCGTCGCTCCGCCGACGGGACCGACAAGACGTTGGCACGCGCCCCAATCGGGGCACCTGTCGCCACACGTCCCGTCGGCGGAGCGACGGGACTACGATAGCGGGACTACGGTATTTGGGTCGGTTGCCCCGCGGTATCAGAGACGGTACGCTCCGGCCCGGTTCGCTGGAATTTCGTATCGAAGGAGTCTGTTTCGATGACCGCCCCCATTCATGTCGCCGTCACCGGTGCCGCCGGTCAGATTGGTTACGCCACCCTGTTCCGCCTGGCTTCCGGTGAGATTTTCGGTTCGCACCGGTCCGTCGTCCTGCATCTGATCGAGGTGCCTCCGGTCATGGCCGCTCTGGACGGCATCCACATGGAACTCGACGACTGCGCCTTCCCGACGCTGGCGGGTGTGCAGAAGCATGACAGCGACCATCTGGAAGAGGGCTTCCGCGACTGCAACTTCGTCATCCTGGTCGGCAGCATTCCCCGCAAACAGGGGATGGAACGCGCGGACCTGATCCGCATCAACGGGCCGATCTTCACGAGCACCGGCAAGGCGATTCAGGCCGCCGCCGCCAAGGATGTCCGTGTCGTCGTGGTCGGCAATCCGTGCAACACCAACTGCCTGATCGCCATGTCGCACGCTCCCGATGTGCCCCGCAATCAATGGTTCGCGATGACGCGGTTGGATCAGAACCGCGCCGCCGCGCAACTGGCCCAGAAGGCGGGCCGCCCGGTGGCGTCCGTTTCCAACGTGGCGATCTGGGGCAATCACTCGGCCACTCAGTATCCGGACTTCGTGAACGCGAAGATCGACGGCAAGCCGGTGCCGGAAGTGATCACCGACCAGGCGTGGCTAAAGGGAGACTTCATCAGCGCCGTTCAGCAGCGCGGTGCCGCCGTCATCAAGGCGCGCGGAGCCTCCAGCGCCGCCAGTGCCGCCAACGCCGCACTCGACACCGTGAAGAGTATCGTCACGCCGACCCCGGCCGGTTCGTGCTTCAGCGCGGCCGTCTGGTCCGAAGGCTGTTACGGGATCGAGTCCGGACTGGTCACCGGCCTGCCGTTGTCCAGCGACGGCCGCAACTGGCGCGTCGTGCCGGGATTCAAGGTCGACGATTTCAGCCGCAGCCAGATCGACAAGACCGTCGCCGAACTGAAGCAGGAACGCGACACCGTCAAGGATCTGCTGCCGTAGGCGGAACGATTCGTGGCAACCGCGGAAAACCCAGCGCGGGGAACCCGCAACCCAAATGAAGAGGGTTGACCACAGATTTCACTGATGGGCACAGATAAGACGAGGAGTGAATGGGGCATCTGCCCTGGTATTCTTGTCCCCTCTCCCCCGAAGTCGTGGGAGAGGGGACAAGAAACGCATTCATCTGTCTCTGCTACCCACTATCCACCATCCACTACCCACTTGCTTCGCGTGTTGTCCGTGGTGAATATCCGGGATAGGTGACGCCCTGACCGAGCGACTCCGTCAACTCGACAACGCGCATGTCTGGCATCCGTTCACGGCGATGTCGGCGTATCGCGACGAAGGCGCGCCGATCATTGTCGATGCCGAGGGATTCTTCCTCATCGATTCAACCGGTCAGCGCTATCTGGACGGTCACTCGTCGCTGTGGTGCAACATTCATGGACACCGCGTCCCGGCGATCGACGAGGCGATTCGACGACAACTCGGTCGCGTTGCTCATACGACGTTGCTCGGTCTGTCCAACGAGCCCTCGATCGAACTGGCCGCGGAATTGGTACGGCGAGTTCCAGCCGGTCTGAGCAAGGTCTTCTACGCCGATTGCGGCGCGGCCGGAGTCGAAGTCGCGCTCAAGCTGGCGTATCAGTACCACCGGCAGAAGCCGGGCGGCCCCGAAGAGCGCAGCCTGTTCGTGTGCCTGGATGCGGCCTATCACGGTGACACGGTCGGCACGATCAGCCTGGGAGGGATCGACCGCTTTCACAGCCTGTTCGGCTCGTTGATGTTTCCGGCGCTGCGGGTGCCGGTGCCGGGAATGAGAAGTCAGAAGTCAGAAGTCGGAATGCAGAATGCAGAGGCGGAAGAACTGGCGTTCGATCAACTCGAACGAACGCTCGCTGAGAACGCGGAGCGCATCGCGGGCTTTGTGATCGAGCCGCTCGTGCAGGCGGCGGCGGGAATCCTGGTGCATCCGCCGGGATTCCTGAAGCGGGTGCGCGAGCTGACACAACGGCACGGCATCCTGCTAATCGCCGATGAGATCGCGGTCGGGTTTGGTCGGACGGGCAAACTGTTTGCCTGCGAACACGAAGAGGTCTCGCCCGACCTG
>JAYTIB010000685.1:0-3596 GCA_043732205.1 Schlesneria sp.
GTCGTCATGCGTCCCGGCGCCGATGTCGATCCAGTCGGCGTCGAACCAGTCGGCCATGTCAGCCGTCTCACCGATTCGCTGATCGAGGTTGTTCGCGAACCGTCTCCATCTGTGATTCCGGTCGCCGTCACTGTCGCGTCAACGGTGCCTAACGTGCCGTTGCCATTGCCAAGCTGGCCCGACAAGAATGGTGTCTCTGTTCACCGCCCTCAAGCGAGTGCGCTACCGGACGTGTCACACGCGGATGCCGGCTCGACAACGAGAACAGTGGCCCATTCACTTCAAACAGTGACCCATTTACTGGGTGATGCGGTACATGGCGACTCGGTTCCGCGCAGCCGTGTCGCGCAGACATTGACGGCCGAAACACCGGACTCTTTGACTTCGGTGACGAACGACCGTGCCCAGTTCGATTCGCGACTGGATGAAATCCAACGGTGCCTGTCTGAACTCCGGCTGACGAGCCAGTCGATTGCTCCCGCCGCTGCCGCAAGACCCGCATCCGCCGAGACCGACTCCGGAGCTCCGCTGCGCCAGTTGCAATTGCGGCAGGAAGAACTGCAGCGCCGGACCGAACAGATTGCCGCGGAATCACAGCACTTGCAGGAGCGGACCGACAAGGTTGCCGAGCGTGAGGCGCAGGTCGAACACCGCCATCAGCAACTCGCCTTGGAAGCCGGACAGATCGCGGCTGTGGCGGAATCGGCGCGCCAACATCTTGCCCAAGAACACGCCCAACACGTCGCCGTCTGGCACGATTGGGAGACGGCCTATCAAAGGATGACCGGTGAACTGGCCGCCCAACTGGATGTGATCGAACAGCAGCGGGCAACATCGCAGTTGGAAGCAGAGCGGCTGTCCGCCGCACGAACAGCGATGCAACTCGCTCGCGCAGAGCAGGAGCAGGATCGGCAGCGTTGTGCCGCGGATCGGGTCAAGCTGGCCAATGAACTTGCCGAACTCGCATCGCTCAAGTCTCAATGCGAAGCTCAACGTCGACAACATCAGTTGGCAGCCGACGAGCGCCATGTTCAATGGGAAGCGGACCGCCTTGAACTCCAAGGCTTGAGGCATCGCTGCCAACAGGCAGAAGATACATTGAACCAACTGCGTCGACAGCGCGACGTGGAAAGCTCGACGCTCGCGCAGGTGCGCGAGACGGAATTGCGGATGCAATCGGAGCTTCGATTGCGTCTGGAAGAAGATCGACTCCAACTTGAGGCCGAGCGTCAGGAACTTGACGAGTTGCGCCGTGTACTGCCTCCGTCTCCGGATCTCAACATTCAAATCGTTCAGACGGAGGCGGACCTCCCTGAACTTCAAGGCTTGAAGGATCGCTGCCATCAGGCCGAAGACGCGCTGGCCCAACTGCGTCGACAGCGCGACGTCGATACCTTGATGCTCGCGCATGTGCGCGAGACGGAATTGCGGATGCAATCGGAGCTTCAAACTCGGCTGGACGAAGATCGGCGTCAACTTCAGGCCGAGCGTCAAGAGCTTCACGAGTTGCGCCGGGCGCTTCCGCCTCAGAGTGAATCCTTAGTATCACCCCAAGCCCAGACACTGCCGCAGACACTGCCCCAGACACAGGTCCGGACACAGACGCTGCCGCCGCCATTGCCTCTGACATCACCACTGGCGCCCCCCATCCCCGCGTTTCCTGATCCGTCAGGCGACTTCGGTGTCGCCGTGGATTGGAGCGCCTTGGCGACCGTGGATCGGGAGTTTGGCCGCAGTCCCGCCGACAGGCATGTGACCACCGATGGTCCCGGCGACTTCTCATCGCCGTTGAAACCATCCAACATGCCGTCACAATGGGCCGAGCCGGAAAGCACTCATCGCCCCAACCAAGGCGACGATCCGTGGGGTCGCGCGGCGGCTGCGGCACCGCATTCGGCGTTGATGAACGAGGTCGCCCAGTCCGCTGACGATTCGTGGGCGGCATCCATGCGGACGGAATCGTCAACACCAGAGTCGCGCTGTGTGGCACCCGATGAGAACCCCGACGCGTATGGGATCAGCGGTGAACTCGAATCCAGCCTGTTCGCCACAGCAACCGCCGAAGTTGCGGAGCCATTCGCGAATCAGCGCGACGAACAGCCGGCAGCCGATCCGACGTTGAGTGCCAGCGATACGCTGGCCGCGGTGAACCGGCAGTTCGGTGTCCCGGCGGACGAACGTCTCGCGGCTCCGGAAACGGCAAAGTCTCTGCCGTCGTGGTGGGTGGAAACGCCGCCTGCTTCCGGGAATTCGGAACGGGCCGCAGAAGGCGAACATCCCATTTGGGGGGTTGATGCACTTCGTTCCGAGACGACCGAATCCCACGATGCAACGACCGAATTCCACGATGCACCCAATCCCACAGCGGAATCGGTCAGCGATCTGCACGCCCATTTGGCGATGCTCTTCGATCTGCCAAACAGTTCGGCGGCTGAATCGGAAAGTCCCGACTCAACCGATGGGGTCACCAACCCCGGTGACGAGTCGCCGGAGGAATCAGAGGAGTTGACCGGGGACGATTTGTCGGCTGATCGTCCGGCGGATGAGGAGTCCGAGTCTCAGTCCACTTCCGAGTCATCGACGTCACCCTCCGAGGACGCCGATCCGCCAGCCGAGGATTCCGTCGACGAATTCATGGCGCGGTTACTGGCGCGCAGCCGGACAGGAGCCAGCGAAGCAAGTCCCAAAGTGTTGGCGAAGTCCCACAGGTTTATACGACTGAAAAGTCCGGCCGAAAAACCGCCCGTCGAGGCAGTCACGCCGAAGGACTCGAAACCGGATCGTTCGCATTTGATGAACGAGCCGATTCACAAACAGGACAGGCAGGCCGTTCGCGACAACCTGCAATCCTTCCGCCAGGTCGCGCACTTGTCGGCCCGCTCCGCACTCGCCAGACATTCCCTGCAACAACTGCGCAATGCCACGATCGCCAAGGGGGTCTTGCTGGGTGCCTCCGCGATCGCGGTGACCGGGTTTTTCACCGAGCCGCTGTGGGGCGGGCAGCTTCAACTCTGGAAGGGGATTGGCTGCTCCGTCGCGTTGCTCTTGTCCGCACTGGAATTCAGCCGATCCTGGTCCCAGTTGCAACGACCGTTCAAGGTTCCGCCGGAACTGGCGCGCGTCACAGAGCCCGACCGCGTCACGGAGCCACTGGAAGCGCCGGTGTCTGTCGGTGAAGTTGCCGCTGCCGGGGAATCGACCGGCAGCGAAGTTGTCGATGCCGTGCCCTCAGCGATTCCCTCAACGGTGGAATAGTTTCCATCCGCGACCGTCGGCCAACATTCCCGTGACCGGCCAAGTGTCAGTAACCCGAAGCGTGAGTTTTGAAGTTGCGCCTTTGGGGGATTTCAGCCCCAAAGGGGCGAGATTATGCCAGCCCAGGGCACCGCCCTGGGTTCGTGGATTACCGGGAATACCAAGCCCTGAAGGGGCGGCACTATTCATTCGATGCACATGGGGCCGCCCCTTCAGGGCTCCACAATCTTTGACGGTCGCGACCCAGGGCAGCGCTCCCGATGGTCGCTGGCCCTGGGCTAACTTGGGGCTGCCCCGTTGGGGCGTAAATCCAAAACAGCCCAACTTCAAAACTCACGCTT
>JAYTIB010000686.1:0-3595 GCA_043732205.1 Schlesneria sp.
TTTTGAAGTTGCGCCTTTTGGGATTTCAGCCCCAAAGGGGCGGTGTTATGCCAGCCCAGGGCAACGCCCTGGGTTGGCGGAGTGTCGGGAATACCAAGCCCTGAAAGGGCGGCACTATTCATTCGATGCACATAGGGCCGCCCCTTCAGGGCTCCATAATCTGTGACGGACGCTTACCCAGGGCAGCGCTCCCGATGGTCGCTTGCCCTGGGCTAACTTAGGGCTGCCCCGTTGGGGCGGAAATCCAAAACAGCGCAACTTCAAAACTCACGCTTCGGGTTACTGACATCGGGATCGGAATCTATTACCCGTTCCTCAATGCTTCTCGGCGTCGCAGTGCGTCTTGTACGCCGTTTGACTCAGCAACGACGACAGTTCGCCGGGGTTGCTCAGCCGCACCTTGATCATCCAGCCCTTGTCGTACGGGCTGCTGGTCAGCAGTTCGAGATTGTCCGGCAACTCGTCGTTGCGGCCGATCACTTCACCGCTGACGGGAGCGTACAAGTCGCTCACCGCCTTGACGCTCTCGACCTCGCCAAATGGCTGTCCCTGCGTGATCTTCTTGCCGACGGCGGGCAGGTCGGCAAATGTCAGATCACTCAGCAGATGCACGGCGAAGTCGCTGATGCCGATCGTGGCGACATCGCCGTCGACAGCGGCCCATTC
Organism: Schlesneria sp.; assembly: GCA_043732205.1. Taxonomy (GTDB): domain Bacteria; phylum Planctomycetota; class Planctomycetia; order Planctomycetales; family Planctomycetaceae; genus Schlesneria. The sequence goes on from JAYTIB010000686.1 coordinate 667, forward strand.
GTGCGTCTTGGTGTATTTCAGGCTGGCGGGGTCCATGTCGGGCGAACTCCTTTCGCAGGGTGAGATTTGGCAGAGTGAGAGCAGACTAAGTATCAAGAAGGCAGAACTCGCGGCGGCTCGTGAGCGAAGGTCAAAGATCAAAGACAAGAGAAGTGCAATCAGCACCGCAGTCAAGTGGCGGATTGGGCGGGACCGGACTTCGGAACCACCGACTGCTCGTACACGGCAATCTTGGCAATCCGGCGGGCGTGGCGTCCCCCTTCGAACGGCGTGGACAGCCAGAGTTCGATCATGCGCGAAGCGAGCCGTTCCCCCAGCAGATCGGCCGACAGACACATGACATTGGCGTCGTTGTGCCGCCGGCTCATTTCCGCCGACAGATCGTCGTGGCAGAGCGCCGCGCGAACCCCCCGGAACTTGTTCGCGATCATGCACATGCCGATGCCCGATCCGCAGATCAGGATCGCGCGTTCGACCGTGCCGTCCGACACCGCCTGTGCGGCCTTGGCTCCGAAATCCGGGTAGTCGCAGATGTCCGAGGTCGACGGGCCGTAGTCCTGCCCCTCGTGGTGCAATTCCGCCAACTGGGCCAGAATCCTGTCCTTGATATTGAAGCCGCGATGGTCACTGGCAACAGCAATTTTCATGAGTCTCGTTCAATCAGTAAGGCGTTGGCGTCAAACATCCAGTGTCTGGAGATCAATGGCACTGACTTCAAGTAGCCACGGTCGCCAGACCGTGGGATTTTGGCGGTCATTTCAAAGTTCCCACGCTCTGGCGAGCGTGGCTACGAAGTCGAGTGCGATTGGACTGAAGATCTCGTTCTACTCGGGACATGTCGCAACTCATTCTGATCCTGTCAGCCCCAGTTCGTCCACCAACTTGATGATGTGCCGTTCGATCTCTGCTTTACAGTCGTCGTACTCGCGCCGCGTTCCGCCGTAGGGGTCGGAGACGTCCCGGCGGTCCTGCGACAGCGTCCGGACCCGCGACGCCAACTCGGGAAACTCGCCGAGAATCACCTGCTGGTGTGCGCGCGTCATCGTCAGGATGTGATCGGCCTGAATCAACAACCGCTCCGTCACCGGCTGACTTTCATGGCTGCGCAGGTCGATTCCTTCCGCTTCCAGTGCGGCGATCGCTTCGGGACTGGCCTGTGATCCGACACCGGCCGACAATCCGGCGGACAACACGGCAAAGCCCCGGTCCATCAGATCGTCTTCGGGACAATTCAGCCGTTCGGCCAGATGCCGCCGAAACAGCGCCTCGGCCATCGGACTGCGGCAGGTGTTTCCCGTGCAAACAAACAGGTAGATCTCACTGACCAGACGATCGAGGTTTCGCACCGAGATCATCCCCTGATGCACCAAATCCCAATGGTCACCACGAAAGCGGATGGTTGTCGTCGGTTCCCCATAGCGGCAGGGACCGTCGTCAATCACCAGAGACACCTCTTCCCCAAACAGCAACGCGGCATCGGCGGCCGTCCGCGCGAGTCTCCCCGGCGATGTCGCCGATGGTGTCCCCGACGGTGTCCCCGACAGGCCGCGATCCGAAGTCACCACGAGCGGGGCGGGACACAATTGCTGGACATGCAGGATCGCTTCATGGGCCGGAACTCGCAGCGCCACGGCCGAGTCGCTTCCCGACAGCAACTGCCGGGTGACTTCGGGCAGCGCGTCGTACAACCCGTTCAGCACCGACGTCTCAAACTCCATCGTCAACGGCCCCGGCCAGGCGCGTCGAGCCAGCTTGTCGGCGGCCGGCGGCATGTTCGGGACGTAGTCATGCGCCTCATGCGGCGACTTCAACGCCAGCACCGCCTCTCCCGGCGAGAGGGATCGCAACCGCTGCACACCGGCCTCACTGAGCGCCCCCGCCGCCGCCACGTAAGCCGTCTCCGTCGGAAACGCCACGAGATGCCCTTCGGCCAACAACTGACACGCGCGATGGATCACATCGCGCGGGTCGTCGGCGTTGCGGATCTCGATGATCTGCGGCATCAGGAAACCATCCGAAGGAGATTGAAGCGGAGAGGGACTGGGATTTCCGGGGCAAGCACGTCGGTACCGCATACTAACTGCCTGTTGCAAAACGTGGGGTCCGTTTCCAACGTGCCCGGTTTCTGCGGGAAATGAGCACGATGAAATCGTACTCCACGAGTTTTTCAACAGGCAGCCAACCGGATCGTCCAAGCGGGACATTTGTGGCGGCGAAAGTGTATCCCTGCGTCTCCGGGCGTTCAAGGAGCGATCATCCACACTCAAGCGGCAGCCAATGTGTCCACCAAAGGGACCAAGTAATGGACGGCGACGAAGTTGCGCAGTGCCGCGTAACGCGAACTTGCTCCCCGCCGCGGAGCGACAGGGAGACGCGGCCTGTCTCACAGACTGACCCGGACGTCGCTCGGGACATCCGGGCGACGAAGTCACCAGAGGCTGATTCCCAGCGGGGCGTCTTGACTCGTGCCTCTTCTCACACAGCGAACCGAACGCTCAAGGCCGCTTTCCCGCGGCAATTGAAGTCGATGAAACAGTGCCATCCCGCCGCGGCCGTATCACCGATGTGGAATCATGGCGCTTCACGACACAGTGGCACAACAACAACCTCATGGCCACTGGACATCCACGTGACTCGGCGATTCAATATGCCACACACTTCTGCGTTCCGTCCTCAGCGGACCGCGTCATGGCTATGCGATCCGCCAACCCAACCGTTTCAGTTCCCTCTTGAACTGCACAGAAAGGACCGATTTCATGGGCACCACATTTCGAGTCGCCAGTTTCAACGTTGAAAACCTGTTCAGTCGCGCGAAGGTTTTGAACCTCCAGGAGGGCGGATTTTGAAATTGTCGGTATTTTGAGTGTTTGGAAACTGGTGTAGTTGAAAACCCGTGAATCGCTGAAAAGAGGAGTTGAAACACCTTCTT